>DYHC01000016.1 GCA_020724325.1 Melioribacter roseus | reverse complement strand
AAGGTTGTTGATTCTTCAGTCATACCGACTGTGTCGGTATTCCTTCAGAATGACAATTCTTCGTAGCTTTGCTCCTATGAAATGACAGAGTATAAAGTGTACTGTCATTCTGAGCCGAACAAAGTGAGGCGAAGAATCTATTCGTAGTTCCTCAGTTGCTTCGTTCCTTCGGAATGACACTTCTCATCCCGCTTCGCGGGATTCGAAATGACACTCCTGAATTTTCCAGAAGTATGATATTGATTGAATAAAGTGAAGGTTTTCTAATTACAGAATCAGAGATTAAATAAGGATCAGCTAAAAAAAAGGCGAAGGATTGAACAATTTTGACTCCCTTCGCCAACCTTAAGGACTAATTTGTAGCGTGTGTGTACTTAAAACGGGCAAATAAAATGCCATTCAATTTTTTGTACTGCTCATACTTAAAATCAATGAAAAGCAAATAAAAAAGGATTTATCATTTCATCCGAATGTTGTAGAGATGATTTCAGTGCGAATATTTTTCGTTCTGCATGAAAATTATGCTATGGTTTATAGCGAGAATGGGACCCTCCAGCTAAGCTTAAACTGATAATTAATACCTTCCGCTGCTATCTCGTTTAATTCGGAAAAGCTGTCGGTAGTTCTATTATTAAATAGGTGCAGGTCGAGCTGGCTATAAAGCCAAATTATTAAATAAGAAGCGATTAGTGTGTTTCTTATTTTGTAGGACTTATTAAATGAATCATATTTGGCTTGAATGAGATTTTTATTTATCTCCTTTAAATAGCGGTCTTCTTTATTCTTGGTATCGAAAATAAAATAGATCATTGCCGCCAGATTGATTGAAGAAGATACGGCGAAGAGATATCCTTTTGTAGAGTATCCATTTGAAATTTGACCCCAGCCCGGAACAAATATATTTTTGAATGCAGCACTTTTTAGATGAGAAGGAGTAAATATCTTTTCGGGTTGACCCGCGGCATCCTTTTTGGCTGTTTCCTGTACCAATGAATTCAAGTAATTTTCTTTTACAGCTTGAAAAATAGTAATTAGCCGCGGAGAAATTCTTGACGGATCCGGCGCATAGTTTCTGTTTATCTTCAATATTTCCTTAAAACTGTTTTGTGTTGACTGTTCATCGCCCAAAGAGTAAAACGCTACAACCCGCATTTGATAGACTTCTATTTTAAGCGAGTCGGAAATACCTCCTTGTTTAATAAAAGTGTTTGATAATTGAATTACTCTTTCATATTCAAAAGCTTCATGCTGTTCTTTAATTTGATTGAAAGATACTTCCTGCGCAGAAATTTTTGCAGCGAAAATTAATAGTAATAAAACAAGATTTTTTTTCATTTGATAAGTAACATTTTTTGAGTTAGAATAGATGTGCTTCTATCTTTGAAAGAATTACTATTTATTTTAAGAGTAACAAAGTAAACTCCACTTGGCACCATTTTACCAAATTTGTCCGTTCCATTCCATGTTTTAATATATGAGCCGGGTACTTTATAGGAATTAAGAAGTGTAATAATGTGTTCGCCAATTGTGTTATAAATATCTAAAGACAAATTTGCTTCGGCAGCAATGTCGAACGCTATATTTGTTGATGGGTTAAACGGATTAGGATAATTTTGCCAAAGTTTATGTGTTAACGGAAGATTTTCTTTCTCTGCCTCAACAGAAGTAACGAGTTCTAAAATTTCAAAATAAGGAACGGTGCTTCCGGAATGACCTCTATCGGTTCTGCCGCCAAAGACAGCAACAAGTCCGTTTTTATATGCAACCGCCATTAGATTGGTTCTTGCATAAGTTAAAGGCGGTCCAGGTTTTATAGAAAGAGTACCATCGGGAAGAAATTCAATTTCTTCTACCGTATTTAGAGCGCCAAATTTTTCATTATATCCGCCTATAATAAATCCTTTTTGACTAAGCGGATTATAAACCGCAGAGCCGGCGGCGCGTACATCTAACAATTTTTCTGTAAGGTTCTCTAACTTCTGCTGACTAATGTTAAAGCGCTGAATTGTATTTGTTACACCGTTTAACACTCCGCCGAAAATATAAATGTAAGGAGAAACTATAAAAGTCATTCTTTGACTAAAAGTATTTGCGGAAGGAGACTTAAAAGTAAAGCCCACCTGTTTAGTATCGAGGTTATAACCAACAATATAATCAAGCGTATCACTCTGTGTAGAGGGATTACCGCCAATTATGTATAACGTGTTTCCTACAATTTGACCGGTTGAAAAGGACCTTCCAAAATTTTTTGCTCTATCATATACAGAAGGTAAATTGGTAACAATTTTGTAATCCCATGTTTCAATTGAATTTTTATCTGTGGAAGATCCAACTGCACCGCCAAAATACATAATACTATTTTTCCAGATATCTGCAACAAATTGTTCGCGAGGCTGCAGCATTCGTCCAACAATTCGCCAGGAATTTTTAACAACATCATATTCCTGAATCCAATCTACTTCGCTTTGTAAAGAATCTGAGTAACCTCCAAGTAAATATATTTTATCGCTGCTTGCAGCAATATCGTAAACCACCTGTGCGCCCGATACCGGATATTTCATGCTGCCGCGTACGTTCCAAATATATTTTGCCTCCTGAGCTTTTATGCAGCCGGCTGTTAAGACAAGAAGTAATACGATATAAAATTTCTTTTTCATCAAAAAATTATTTTCTCAAAGTATATCTGAAATTTAATGTGTCGCCCCTGCTTATTGTAAATGTAGTATCAACTTCTCTATAATCAGGGTGCTTAATAACCAATCGGACAGGACCGGGAGCTACTCTTATTAATTCCTTTTCGGGTAATGGAGTTGTTCCTTTAAAGTCGTCATTAACGTAAACGTTTCCCCAGGGTAAAACACGGCATCTGATATAACCGATAGTAGATTCCAGCGATATTTTTAATCTTGTAGTTTCGCCAGGATTAATTTTAAACACATCAGTATAGACCGGATAATCCGGATGAATCAGTTTTATTGTATGCTCGCCTTCCTGATATGTTAATGGTTTGTTAAACGGAGAAAGCCCAACTTTTTCTCCATCAATATAAACCTCTGCATACGGTCTAATATCAATTGCAAGCTGCCCGTATCTAACCGCCAGAGGATTTTTTGCCTGTTCGATCTTATTGTTATCATTCTGATCTATCAACGGATTAATAAGATTATCCTTATTAGCATCGTCTTGCATTGCGGGTTGCTCATCTTTTTTTACAACGGGAATTTGTTTTGATGTTTGGTTTCCTTCTGTATTAATTTTCTGCTCCACATTATCAGGAATGTTTTCTTTTGTTGGTTTTTCGATCCGTAATAACACAAGTATAGAAATTGCAATTACCGAAATTATTATAGCGGCTAATAATCTTCTTTTCGACCGGTTGTTTTCTTTTTCGAACTGCTCGGCGGTTATTGTAGGATATTCATTTTCAATGTTCAGCTCATTTAATATTTCTTTAGCAGAAGAATATCTCCGGGCAAGATTTTTCTGCAGTAACCGGGTTAAAATTTTATTCAACGGTTCCGAAAGTTTTTCTGTTTGGGTTTTCAAATTTTCTTCATCAAAACCGATTATTTCATTCAGCGTTAAGCTTACGTTCTCTTTCAGAAAGGGATTTTTACCGGTAAACAATTCGAATAAAACTACGCCGGCAGAGAAAAGATCGGATTGGTTATTAAGTTTTGCACCGCGGACCTGTTCTGGCGACATATAACTCGGGGTTCCAACAATGGAATACGGATTTGTAACAAAATTATCTTCTGCAGAAAGAGCCAGTCCGAAATCCCCAAGTTTCAAATTAAAGTTCTTATCAATAAAAATATTTTCCGGTTTTATATCACGGTGAACAATCTGATAGGAATGAGCAAAATCTAATGATTTAAGAAGCTGCATCATTAATTTTTCTTTTTGTCCTTGATCAAGTGTTTTTGTTTTAAGAACGTTCCGAAGACTTACACCGTCAATATACTCGAATGAAATGTAGAAATATTCTTTTGCTGTTCCGAAATCTAAGACTTTGATTATATTCGGGTGATCTAACTTAGCAAGAAGTTTGGCTTCTCTTCTAAATCTTTCTACCAGAGCATGATCTGAAATTTTTTGAGTGTTAAGCACTTTAAGAATAATTTTTTTACTCAGGTAAATATGGTTGGCAAGAAAAACGGCAGCGTGCTCGTCTTTTTTAAGAACCTCTAGAATTTCGAATTTATCGAACAATATTTCTGTTGTTATACCTAACACTATAAGTTTTCACCCATTTCTTTTAGTTTGAGTTGGATCCATCTAACGGATACATCTAACGATTTTGCAGTTAAAGTTCTGTTGCCGTTAAATTCATCTAACCTTTTCTTCAACAGAAGCATTTCAAACTCGTGCAACGATCCTTTGAAGTCTGCAAGGTCTCTGCTGTCTTCTAAAATAATATGTTCACTTGAAATTTTATTTGTATCGCTCAAGATCAAAGCTCTTTGAATAACGTTAATAAGCTGCCTTATATTGCCCGGCCAATAATAATTTTCCAATTTTTTAATTGCAGCCGGCTCAATTAGAATTTCTTTCCTGCCTAACTTTTTAGCAAAGAAACTTGCAAGAACAGGAATATCTTCTCTCCGTTCTCTAAGCGGAGGCATTTTTATTGGAAAAACATTCAACCTGTAAAAGAGATCTTCTCTAAACTGCCCTTCTTTTGTAAGTGAGTGTAAATCCTTATTAGTTGCTGCAATAATTCTAACATCTGCTTTTTTAACTTTTGTATCGCCCAGACGTATAATTTCTTTGCTTTCAAGAACTCTTAAAAGTTTAGCTTGAAGTGCGTTTGAAATATCTCCAATTTCATCAAGAAAAAATGTACCGCCCTCGGCGGCTTCAATCAATCCCTGTTTATCTGCATTGGCTCCTGTAAAAGCACCTTTTTTGTAACCGAATAATTCACTTTCAAGAAGGTTATCCGGAATTGAACCGCAAAATTGAGCAAGGAAAGGTTTCCCCTTTCTTTTACTTAGCTGATGAATTGCTTTTGCTGCAACTTCTTTTCCTGTTCCGCTTTCGCCAACTATTAGTACAGTTGCATCCGTCTGAGCAACCTTGTAAATAAGCTGTGAAAGATTTCGCATTACATGGCTTGTGCCAATCATTTCCGGAATTTCTTCTGTGGATTGAAGTTTGTTAGTAAGAATAATGTTCTCTTTTTCGAGCTCCTCTAATTTCAAAATTTTATCAAGGGCAAGAGAAACAAGGTTCGAAAAGAAATTTAGAAAGACTAAATTTTCTTCGGTAAATTCACGGCGGTCCAAAGTGCTGTCAGCAATAATAACTCCCCATACTTTTCCGTTTCTGTTAATCGGAACTCCTATAACGGATTTTATTCTGTGAATCTGTACACTTTCAAACTGCGATAGGTGTGGATCGCTCATTACATCATGATATAAAAGAGGTTTCTTTTCTTTTATTACTTTTTGAAGAATTCCCGAAGAAAATTCACCAAGGTCTGTAATGTTCTCGCTCGAAATTTTTCTTCCGGTTATAATTGAAAAATTATTAGTCGGCTCATCATATTTAACAAATATTCCACGCTCGGCATTTATAAGTTTAATTACTATATCTATTGTATCTTCAATAAGAGATTCTTGTTGAGTGGCAGAATTTAATATTTGAGTAAACTCGTATAATGCTTCGAATTCTTCGCGCGAAAGATTTTTTACATGGCTTATATTTTCAGTCAATAGATTTTTCATAATATTTATTCAACCACGAACGAAGCCGGTTTCGATTTGCTTCGGTTTCCAAAATCGTCTATACACCAGATTACCCAGAAATATTCGCCCGGGGATAAAATAATATCCGGCACTAATTCAATACTATCTTTGGAAATATTTTCTTTCTTCCAGACAAGTTTGTGCTGGAATTCGTCCGTGTTAATTTCTACCATATATTTAAAGTTAAAGCCGGGAAGAAACCTAAACCATTTAAGAGTTGGTTTAGAACTAACAGCAATTTTATTAAGTGGTTCCCTGGCAATTACTTCCTGTTTAATAATTCTCATCAGGTTAGAATTTCCAACTACAAAAGAACGCTTTGAATCATCAATTGTAACTATTTCGAATTTTTGACCAATTGCTACATCCAGAGCTGCAACTTTTAAGTCTTCTGAAGTATATGTTCCGGTGTATTGATTGAGTGCTGAATTAAAAGTTAACCTCTTCGAAAAATTTAATGAAATGCACCTTAAGAAAACAGAATCAATTTTATCATCCAGGTCATTAACATTAACTTGAGCGGTTAAACTTATATTTTGAACATCGGGATAATTATTTTGAACTGTAGTGAATAAATAGTATTGACTTAAAACCGGAATTGCATTTAGTATAAAATCGGCTCGTATATTTTTTTGTACGCCCCATGTAACAAATATAGAATCCTTAGAATAGCCTTCTTTTTCAACAAGCAGAGTTCCATCAATTTTTGTAAGGTCATCAATTCTAAAATTTCCATTTTGATCTGTTTGTGTAAAAATATTTTGCCCTTTCCAAAAAATTTTAACACCGGCAACCGGCTGCTGAGGTAATGATTTTGTTTTTATAGAGCCCTCGATGTAAACAAGTTTATAATCGGGATTTTGTGGATCGAGAGGATTTAATCTCTCTGCATCACAGGCAAAAAGTTCAAGAGCAATAAATAGAGTAATTAATCCTGGAATATGTTTTTTCATCGTAACCATAAAAAATGAAGCTGTAAAATAGACGTTTGTGCAAATTTTTCGCACTACGAAAAATTTTGTGGGTATAATATGCAGAAATTATTATAAATCAAAAATACAAAAATATATTTCCGGTTAGATAGAGAACAGCTTTTCCACTAATTCTTACTCGTTGCCCAAGGTTTTCGCAAATTAGTTCTCCTCCGCGTTCGGATAATTGATGGGCAATTAATTTCTGTTTTCCTAGCCGTTTGGACCAGTAAGGAGTTAAAACCGTATGCGCCGAGCCGGTTACAGGGTCTTCGTTTATACCAAGGTTCGGCGCGAACATACGCGAAACAAAATCGACATTGCTGCCAGGAGCAGTAATAATCATATGAACAGGATGAAGCAGCTTTAACAGGTTGAAGTTGGGTTTATAATTTTTTATGAATTCTTCCGACTCAAAGACGAGAACCAGATATTCTCCACCATTAAGAATTTCAACCGGCTCTACCTCAAAACAATCAGATAAATGAGACGGTCGTTCGGTTGATTCAGGAATATTAGAAGGGAAATCGAGAGTAAGAAATTCGCCGCTTTTTTCAACAGAAAGAATCCCGCTTCTTGAATTGAAATTAATTTTATTGATTTCCTTTTCAACAAAGTTGAATATTACAAAAGCTGCTGCAAGCGTAGCGTGTCCGCATAGATTTACTTCTTTAAGCGGCGTCATCCATCGTATATGATAATTTCTATTTTCTTTGATAAAGAAAGCAGTTTCGGCAAGATTGTCTTCGGCAGCAATGGTTTGCATTGTTTCGTCATCAAGCCATTTATCAAGCGGAACTACTGCAGCTGGGTTACCGCCAAACAATTTGTTTGTGAATGCATCGACCTGATAAATTGGAAGCATCATATTCTCACCCTTAAAATAATAATCCTGATCAAGATCTTGATCAGGAAAAGAAATATTAACAGAAATATTTGTCTCTATTAAAAAACAGAATTAATGCTACCTCCAGCAGCAAGCTCCAAAATCTCCATCTGCGTTATTTATTTAGGATATCCATAATTTCATTCAGATCGAAAACAGAAACATTTCTGTCGTTATTGACCGCAATAAATGCACCGCCCGGAAAATTCTTAAAAGGAGTTTGAGTTAGCCAGATACCATCTGTGTTTTTAGTATTCGGACCGCTAAACGCACCTTCAAGCTCAAAAGTTTTCCTATCAAATATATAAAAAGTATTTTTAGTATAGGACTGATCTGTAATAAACCAGAACCCGTTGCCGTCACTTCCATCATAAAGAGCTATACCTTCAACCTGCCCGTGGAAAATTCCTGAACCAAAATTTTTTCCGGTATAGCTTCCATTTAAGTTATAGACCTTAATTGATGATTGTGTAGTATCTTCTTCAGCAATCAATAACAATTTATTTTCAGGGTCTCCGAAAATTGATTCTACTACTCTTAGTACACCTTTACCCTTTATTTCACCTATATAACCAATGAACGCGGCAACGATTTGTTTATCTTTAATAGTTACTGAAAATTTCTGAACACGCTTACCGAGCAAGGAATCGGCGGGAATAATATCTTTTTCGAACTCATAATTATCAGTAACAAAGACTGTATAATTTTCATATTCCTTAAATAAATAAATTCCGTACGGTTTGATAAGAGTAGAATCTCCAAAAGTACCCAGTGAATTAAAATCGGGTAAAGAAAGAACTTGAACCCGGTGATTATCTCTCTCAACTACAAATAAAAGATTGTCCACTACGGATATTCCGTTCGGGCGTAAAAACTGTCCTTTGCCGGAGCCAGCAGAGCCAATACGTTTTATGTTAACCCCGGTAACTGCATTATCGATAATTAGCTGATGAGTTCCTTTTGCTGTAGAAATAATCCATTCCTCGCCGTTATTCCCTTTCCAGAATACCGGCGAATCTACATTATCCGCTTCAATGCTCATCGTTTGAAATTTCTCATTAATTAGCTTCACTTTTAAATTCTGTTGTGAAGTATTACATGAACCGAGAGCAAATAATATTACAATGGCAATTAAATTTTTTTTCATTTTCCTCAAAAAATTATTTATAGAATGGTAAAAAAAGAACGGGTATAATCTACCCGCTCATTAATTAAATGTCGAATTATAAGTCGAATTTGACCCCGGTGCTGATTCTTCTATCATAATATTCTGCTTGATAAGTCCGCTTGCTTTCTCCGGCATAAAAACGGAGAGGTGTATTCAAAAGGTTGTTGGCTTCAAAGAAGAATCTGAATCCCTGGATGAATTGATAAGAGCCGGATATGTCGAGGTATGTTGCTTTATCGTAATATCTCTCAAGCCCGGGCGTTAAATCTGTTTCTTCGGGATCGAGATAAGCATCTGTATAGTTCAATGAAAGTCCTAATGTAATTGCACCGTCCTGATAAGTTAAAGCAGCATTCAAAGTATTTGGTGAAGTTCCGGGCAGATCGATCTTTTTACCACCGTAAGCAGGATTATCGGTTTCTGAATTAGTATAAGTATAATTAAAATACAAGCCCAGGTTTTTTAGGAATGAAGGAAGAAAATCGAGCTGACGCTGGAATGATGCCTCGAACCCGAAAAGTGCAGCTTTCCCACCGTTTCTAGGCTGGAATAATTTAAAGTCTTTACCCAGATATGAATAATTATCTTGAACATGTACATAAATAAAATCTTTAATGTTCTTGTAGAATAATCCAAGGGATACAATACCAATATTTTCGAAATATTTTTCGCCCATAAGATCAAGGTTTGTTGATCTTGTCGGTTTAAGAGCGGAATTACCAATTATAAGTTCTTCATCCTCAACCAATACATTTTTGTAGGGAACTAAACTATAGTAATCCGGACGCGAAATTGTGTTTGTCCAAGCAGCACGCAAGACTGTGTTTTCATCCAAATTATACTTAAAATGAACACCCGGCATAAGGTCTGTATAGCTGTCTTCGCCCTTGGTTGGAGTTATTGCTTCGGTATCGTCATTAAACTCGTTGCCTGTATACTCAATGGAAGTGTTTTCCATTCTGAGTCCGGCTATCAACAGTAGATTTTTGCCGAGCTGCTGGTTCAATTGAACATAGCCGGCAGTAACTGTCTCGTTTGCTATATAATTTGCAGCGGCATATTCAGCGGGAACATCGCTTTCTTCGAACAAAATTTTGTCTTTTAGTTTCAGAGAACCAATAAATTTATTTGTAGGAAAAATGCCAATCCTGTAATTACCTGCAAGGAAATTATTGTTTGTATAGTCGGCATAAATAGTCTCTGATAAATTTCTGTAACCTGATACCGGATCATATTCAAAGAATTTATTATCGCGTTTTTTATCCTTCAATTTGTATTTCACGCCGAACTTTAAGTTGTTTTTATAATCACCAGCTGAACTCAAAGGGAGATCAAAATTCAATTTTAAGTTCAAATTCTTTTCGTCTGTATATTGATATTCTTCTGTCAGTTCATGGAACAAGTAATCCGAAAGCTCAACCGATGAAGGATTTGTAGGCGTAAAATATGGTTTTTCGAGGTTGGAAAGGTCTACTGCAACCGGTACATTACGTACACGATACTGTAAATATCTCTCGTTCGGTCTTTCTTCGGATGCTTTAGCATAAGCGGCTGACCAGTACATTTTAAGAACGTCTGCTATTAAGTGTTCTCCGCCTAAAGAAATTGAATATGTTCTCTGATCTTCCAGACGCGTGTTATCATTGGTATCATTATCAATACCACCTTTCACCTGTCTTCTAATTTCTGCTTTTTGTACAACGCCCGTTGCATCCGGCGCAGAAAGGAGGCGGTAGCGGAGTCTGTATCTGTTCTCCCAATCGTTTCGGTGATTATAGATAGCATTGATGTTTACTTTGGATGTCGGGTTGAATTCATAATCGAATGCTGCGGAAATACTCTGGCGTAATCTTCTTACCTGGTATTCTCTTACTTCCCATTCATCGGCATAGATTTTTCCGTTAACATCTTTTGCCCACGTACCTTCGGTATTATCCGAGCCAAGATTATGGTCGTGGTAGGAACCACTTAAAACGATGCCAAGCTTATTATCCATAAATCTTTGCCCAACAACGAACGAGCCGATATACTGGGGTTTTTCCGAGAGAAAATTGTATCCGCTTCCAAGTGTTCCAGATAATCTGAGTACGTTTGGCGTGGAGCGGGTTATAAGATTAACGGCACCGCCTATTGCATCAGCGTCCATTTCCGGTAATATTGCTTTGCTAACTTCAATAATCTGAATCATTTCAGAAGGAACAAGGTCTAATTGCACGGCGCGTGTTTCACCTTCTGCCGAAGGTATTCTTTCTCCATTAATCATAATTGAATTTAACTTTGGCTCTGTTCCTCTGATATTTGCAAACCTGGCTTCACCCTGATCATAATAAACATTTATTGCGGGAATCCTTTTCAATGCATCTCCAATATTTGCATCTGGAAAACGCCCTATCTGTTCCGAAGAAATAACATTAATAATATTTTCACTCGATCTCTGCTGGTTCAATGCTTTAGATTGTCCCTTCAGTCTTTCTCCTAATACAACAACTTCTTGACTGTGTACAGAACCGGCTTTCATTACAACATCAAGCCGGGTTATCTTATTTGACTGAACCTGTATTTCAATTGTTTGAGTTTGATAGCCAAGATAAGAGACAGAAAGAGTGTGCGAACCTTCCGGCACATTTACTAAAATAAATTCACCATCTTGGTTAGATGCAGTTCCAATACCGGCTGCTGTTATAAAAATATTTGCCCCGGCTAATGAAAGGTTATCCTCGTCAATTATTTTGCCCTTAATTATACCTCTTCCCTGAGCATATAATGAAATACTTGATAATAATATTAGAATAAACAGTAATTTAATTTTCATATACTCCTCCTCTAAGTTTCATAAATTTGATTAAGGAATATATTTTTCGAATGTTAGGAAATTGTTAAGGAATTATTAAGTCAATTTAAAGATTTGGCGGGATAGTATATTGAAACACTATTTTCGTCTCTAACAGAACTTTTAATTCTTGGGGCTATAGCAATTTTTAGAATTATTTAACCCTTAGCTGGAAGCCTCTTATTTTATAAGTAATTGTATTTTATCCTTGAGAGACAAAATATTTATAGAACAAAATAACAACATCCCAAATAGAAGTTCCGTTAGGCTCGAAATAAACAAAAGTATGTTGGACAGAGGTGATAATTAGAGCCTCTAAACTAAATGAAGCGGAAATAATTTATACTAACTGATGTTATGCATGTGTTTAAAAACCTTAGCCGCAAAAGAACCAAAAACATTTGTGAAATTTGGTGTTTTAGTGTTTTAGTGGCAAAAAATAAGTTGAAAAAGAACTGCGAGACTTTTTGTAATGAATAATTATAAAAAAAATGATTGCTATAAAATCACAAAAGCACTAAAAACATTTGTGAAATTTGGTGTTATTAGTGGCAAAAAAATCACTCGCTGCGTAACATCAAACACTAATCAATTGTGCAAAGAGCTAAATTCCTCAACGTTACGCTAATATTGATAAAAACAATTTTTTCATTTTACATCCTCTTTTGAACCGATCAAAAAATACTAGTAATTATTAAATAAAAAATGGTTGCTAAAATTGAGTATATTATTTTATTGTTAACATTAATTGCCAGAGGAAATTTCTTATATAATACTATTTAGCATTAGCTATTTTTTGATAGTTAATTAAATTAAATGGAGCCGGACTAAATGAAACTTACCAAACTACTAACCGTACTATTATTTGTTATATCATTCTATAGTTTAAATGCACAATCAGGTTACAGAAAAGAAATTAAAATTCCGGATATACCTGGGTACAAAACATTAAAATGCGATTTTCATTCTCACACTATTTTTTCCGATGGAGCTGTATGGCCTACATTCAGAATAGGAGAAGCGTGGCATGACGGATTGGATGCAATAGCTATTACAGATCATATCGAGTATCAGCCGCACAAAGATTACATTCCAACAAATCATAATGCTGCTTATGAGATCGGCAAAAATCTTGCAATAGAACTCGGATTGATTTTAATCCATGGTTCAGAGATAACGAGGGAAATGCCGCCGGGTCACTTCAATGCAATTTTTATTACCGATGCAAATGCTCTTGTTAAAGATGACTGGAGAGATGCAATTAAAGAAGCTGTTAAACAAGGCGGGTTAGTATTCTGGAATCACCCGGGTTGGAAAGGTCAGCAGCCGGATGGAGCTCCACGATGGTATGACGAGCATACATATTTGTATGAAAACAAATTAATTGCCGGTATCGAAGTTGTTAATGGCAGTGAGTATTATCCTAAAGTACTTGGTTGGTGTTTAGAAAAAAACCTTGCGATTATAGGAAACAGCGACGTCCATAACACGATTAATTATGAATATAGAAACAGCAGACGACCGATTACACTTGTATTTGCAAAAGAGAAATCTTCGGCTGGAATTAAAGACGCAATATTAAATAAAAGAACAGCAATATTTTTTGATGGTAAGATATTCGGTCGAGAAACATTTCTTGAGCCGCTGTTTAAGTCTTCTATTCAGTTTGCATCTACGGATGTTAAAACCGTTGGAAGAGAGAATGCTAATATTGAAGTTATTAATAATTCTGATGTAGATTTTGAATTAAGGTTAGTTAACGTAGATGATACAATTCGATTTCCAGATTACATAAAACTTCTTGCCGGTACATCCATGATGTTTCATGTAAGAGCTCGCAAGGATAATACCGATGTTAACAAAAAATATTCGGTTGTTTATGCAGTAGAAAATGCTATAACGGGCGCGGACAAAAAATTAAATGTAACACTCGATTTTAATGTGAGGGTTACACCGAAGAAGTGAAGAACGATTTCAAAACTCCTGATTTGAACAAAGCCCGGCGAAAAATTGTCGGGCTCACTTTAATAAAATCATTTTCTTAAAGGAACGATATTCGCTGGTTATAATTCCGTATATATAAACTCCGCTCGGAAAACCGTTTGCTATGAATTCTACCGAATAATATCCGGCTAATTTGTTTTCATCTAAGAGAGTTTTTACTTCTTCACCAATTATGTTATATACTTTAATTACAACTCTTCCATCTCTTGGCAGTTGATAATCGATTTTTGTAGTTGGATTAAACGGATTTGGATAATTCTGCCAGAGCTTAAATTCTACCGGAATTTCGTAACCAATCAGTATCTCCTTTTCTACCATTATTCCTTTGTTTCCGGTTACAATAAATTTCAATGTGTCTATTCTATTCAATGCAGCTGTTCTTTCTACATCAAATATAAATTCTGCCTCTGCCGTCTTTTCAATGCGTTCAATCCTTTCTTCTGTTCTTCTGAAATGAAGCGGTGAAATTTGTTTTGCCAGATTAACTGTAATTCCATTTATTGTCTGCTCATTACTCTCGTTCTCTATTTCAAGTACAATTGAGTTTCCTTTGCTGCCAGGTTCTACTTTATGTACTGTTTGACCAATAGAAACAATTGTTGTTAGTAAAAAAATTAGTAATTGCTTTTTCATCTCTTCCTCCGTTCTTAAAACGTAAACTCTACTATCGGATTGTTCAACAAATTCTGCGTTTTATCCTGCTGTATGGTTCCTACAATTGCCCTTAGCGTTAAATTGACCGGCAATAGTTCTTTTGTTATCTCGCCGTTTAATGTTACTCCAAAGTTCCTCCAAGCACCGGCATAATATCTTACTGTTGAATTGTTTATCGGTTGGTTCTGGTTATCTCTTACTTTTACCCGGCTTAGAACAGTATTGAATGTTACTACGTTCGATGTACCTATGTTATGTGCTTTATCCAAAGACAAGTATTCATGGTTCATTCTAAATGAATAATTATTGGGCAGCAGTTCCCGGCTTATTTGTCCTCCCACGGTAGTTCCAATACTTCTCCATCCGCCTGAATAATATTGAACTGTTCCCTCACTCAACAGCTTATTCTGACTATTCCTTAATTCTACGGTTGTGTTTACCGTTTGGAATACCACCGTTGGATTTGTACTTATATTTTGCTGTTTATCGTTACTTGCGAAAGCGTAGTTCATTCTAAATGAATAATTATTTGGCAAAAGTTCTTTTTGTGATATTCCTCCGTTTACTGTTC
>DYHC01000015.1 GCA_020724325.1 Melioribacter roseus | reverse complement strand
TATAATAAAGGCGCTGCAGTTCTTCACATGCTTCGAGGTATAATTGGTAATGAAAAAATTTTCCAAGTGTTAGGGGAATATTTAATTGAACCGGGTTTATCTTACAATGTTGCAACTACAGGAGATTTTCAGAGAGTTGCTGAAAGAGTATCCGGGCAAAATTTATACGAAAGACAAATAACCATGGTGTTGAAATCAACAAAGAATTAATCAACAAAACAAACTTATTATTAGGCATAAAAGGATACTGTACAAATATCGAAGAAGAGGTACTTTCGAATTCAGAGGTTATCAAATGCTATCATGATTTGTGGCATGTAGAACAAGCTTTCCGCATGAGCAAAAGTGATCTGGCAAGCCGCCCGGTTTTTCACCGTAGGCAAGACGCTGTTAAAGCACATGTTCTGCTTTGTTTTCTGGCGTTGATGTTAGCTAAATACCTTGAGTTAGTTACCGATATATGTATTCGTAGAATAGATTGATCTTATTTGGGATGTTACCGATGCATACCTCCGTGTTAATATTTCGGGGAAAACTCATATTCTGTGTTCTCCGATGGATGATATTCTTAACTCCCCGCTAAGAAAATTGATTACCAAATGGAACCTGTTATACTAAATGTTCAAACTCAGGATGACTTATTTAAAATAAACTCCGAAACAACCTTGTCTAAAAAGATATTTTGTTGAATGGCACCACAGATATAAAATAGGATTTAATCTGACTTCCAGTTTATTTTTGAAAACTTACCTTTTAGTAAGCGATAATTTATTTAAGTAGAATTGTTTGGGTTCTTAGTGCACGCGGGAGTTGGCTTTTTAAGCCTTCTTTAGATGATGAGGCGGTGCCAATTATTAAATTATTCCACTTAACTATTTTTTGTCCCGTAGTTCCAAAATCTTTTTTAATGGTTCCGCCGTTAAGGTAAATTTCCAGGTCTTTAACATCATTCAATTCAATTACATTTTTTGTGAAATAACAGCCAAATGTTTGAGCCGCCAAAGTGTGCAATTGAATAAATTGTTTTTTATCAATCAATCCAAGTTTAGAACCGATGCGTACGAATATTCCCGGGTTATCTATTTCCAATTCTTTGTTTGCAAAATAAATTCCTCCGTTTCTTATTAAAAATTTATATTGCTCAAAATATTTGTACTCAATTCCAAAATATTCGCAAAGAGTTTCCAGCAATTTTCTTATTTGAATATTTTGAGAATTCAAAAAATGGTTTTTCTTCTTATCAATACTTTTAATTGAACTATCCAGTTCGGCAGTCTTTCTAAATTTTGCAATAAAGAAACCATCGGAATTAATTTCCCACGGAAGAATTCTCCGTGCTTTTTTTATCGAATTATTCAGTTCCTTATTTTTATATCTTGTAATCGCTTCTCTACTTTTAACAGGCAGTTCAATATCTATTAGTTCCACCGGATATTTGTTAAGAATTTTATCTAGAACAAGCTCATTTTCCTCAATTGAAAGAGTGCAGGTTGAATAGACAATTTCACCCTCTACTTTACAGGCTTTTATAGCACTTAACAAAAGTTTGAACTGGATTTCTGCTAGTCCCTTTGCCTTCTTTTCGTTCCACCAATTACTAACTTCGTTTTTCTTTTGGATAATTCCGAGGGCACTGCACGGAGCATCAACAAGAGTTTTATCAAAGTAATTATTAAATGATTTACTTATCAGCTCGCCTTTGCCCTGAAGCACGCAAACATTAATAAGATTCATCTTATCAATATTATGAATCAAGCTCTTTAACCGATCAATCGAAATTTCATTAGCAATAAGAGTCCCTTTATTGCCCATCATTTCTGCGAGTTGAGTAGTTTTGGACCCCGGGGCAGCACATAGATCAAGAACCTTATCATTTCTATCGGGGGAAAGTAGAAGAGCCGGAATCATTGAAGATAAACTTTGTATGTAATAAGTGCCGAGAATGAAATCGAGTGTTTTACCTGCCACCGATTCCCCTTTTACAACTTTGAATGCATGTGGTAATCCATCAACAGGTAATAATTCTATGCCATAATTGCTAAGCCGGTTTTTTATTCCGTCTTCTTTAAACCGAGAGGAAGTAAAACGAATGTATGTTTGCTCGGGTTGGTTAATGTAATTCAGAAACTGATCTAAGTAATATTCCCCAAAATGTTCTAAAATGTAAGATCTAATATTGCTGCTAAGTTCAATCAACTTATGTTCGGGTTAGGTTTAATGAGCTGAAGATCTGAGAAGAGATAATTTTAAATCCTTTTGTCTTCTGGAAAGTATGCTTAAAATCTTTTTCCATCTCTTTCAGAAAACCATCAAGATATCTTTCGTAATCGCGCACAGTTTCATAGGATTTAAGCGGGTCGACTGGAATTTTAACTGAAACAGGTTTTATACGATTAGCATAATAGACATATTTTGCGCGGAACATATCATCTGTAGAATAGAATGTATCACCCGCTTCGTCAGTCAGTTGATAACTTCCGAACAAAGGTGGATTAAGAAAAAGAACTTTTCCGGGCAGAGAAACTTCTTCAAAATCTGCAGAGTTAACAAAATCCTCCGGGAAACGTTTTAGTTCCTCTTTAATTTTATCAACCCATTTCTGTATAAATTCTTTTTCTGTCATTATCTGTTAAAATTATTTTTGCGGTTCTTCAATCCAATCAGCTACAAAGACATTAGTTTCCCTCGATGGTTTTCTTTCGGCATTACGGTTAGAGCAGAAGACTAATTTTTTGCCGTCATAAGAGAACATAGGGAATGAATCGAATATTCCCGAGTTTGTAATCTGCTTTAATTCTGTTCCGTCAATATTGATCATAAAAATATCGAATCGTCTTCCACCTTCATTTAATGAATGATGGTTGGAGCAGAATAAAACTTTTTTACCGTCAGGATGAAAGAACGGAGCCCAGTTAGCACCTTTTAATTCTGTAACCTGTTTAATATTCTTTCCATCAATATCGGCAACAAAAATATTTAGAGCTTTTGGTTCAACCAATCCCTGCTCTAAAAGTTTTTTATAATTTTCAGCTTCTTCTCCTTTTGGTCTGCTGGCGCGCCAGACAATCTGCTTAGAATCGCGCGAGAAAAATGCTCCGCCGTCATATCCAAGTTCATTTGTTAATTGTAAATATTCTTTGGTTTGAATATCATAACGCCACAACTCAAGATCTCCCGATCTGGTTGATGTGAAAATGATATATCTTCCATCTGGAGAGACAGTTGCCTCGGCATCATAACTATTACTGCCGATAAGTAATTGCGGCTCTGATCCGTCAGCATTAGCAACATAAATATTGTAGGAATTATAAATCGGCCAGACATATCTTCCGCCCGCGAACATTACAGATTCAGGGCATTTAGCATCGGCTTCGTGCGTTGAAGCGTAAAGAATTCTTCCATCTTTCAGAAAATAGCTGCATGTAGTTCTACCTCTTCCCGTTGATACTAATTTATACTTTTCACCATTTTGTAAGTTGGATCCATCGGCATTCATTATAAATATCTGGTCGCATCCCTGTGGGTTTATTTTATTCCAATCGCTCTGAAAAATTAGTTGTTTATCATCAAAGCTCCAGTATGCTTCGGCATTATTGCCGCCAAACGTGAGCTGTTTAATATTCCTGATGTTTTCTTCTCCATCAAATCTTAATGTATCGTTAGATCTAACATAATTATCGTAATTATAACAACCGGTGAAAAAAAATACTATTAATAAAAACAGAGACAAAAATGCAGAGAAGGAGATTTTTTTAAACATTTTTTCCGCTTTCTAAATTATAGTTTAATAATTTTTTTATCTTTTCTTAAGACGAAGTAAATGCCAAGAAGCACAAACGGAATACTTAACAATTGCCCCATATTAAGCAGCCATCCTTTTTCAAAATAGGTTTGATCCTCCTTAACAAATTCAATGAAGAAACGTAAGCCGAAAACCAGAATAAGAAACCATCCGCTTAGTAAACCGTTCTTGAATTTTCCCGAATGCCTTAAGTAGTAACTCATTAGAAAAATAAAAATAGAAAGGTTCGCAATGGCTTCATAAAGCTGAGCCGGATGCCTTGGAATTCCATCAACTGATGCAAATACAAACGACCACGGTACGTTGGCGGGAATACCAATAATTTCGGAATTAAATAAATTACCCATCCTAATAAAAAAGCCGCCAAGAGCAACGGTAATTACAATCCGGTCCAGAATCCACAAGAAATTATATTCTTTATGTTTCTTAACAAAAATGTAGAGAGCTATTAAAATTCCAATTGCCGAACCATGGCTTGCTAATCCGCCTTTCCAGACTTGCAGTATTTCAAGTGGATTTGCGAGATAATAAGCTGGATTATAAAAGAAACAATGACCCAGCCGTGCACCGAGTACGGTTGCTATTATCATATACCAGACCAGATCATTTAAAATGGTATCGGGTTTCGATTCCTTTTTAAATATAACATTAAGAATCTGGTAGCCAATAATAAATGAGAGCGCAAATAATAGCCCATACCAGCGTATTAAGAATGGACCGATAGAAAAAATGTCCGGACTAACATCCCAATAGATCACGATATACCCATTTTATTGTAAGAGGAACTATAAGCGGGTTAAATTTAGTAATTGAGATGCTATTTAACAAAGGTCAAAATTGATTAAAAATTACTCTTTCCAGATAAAATCGAACAATAGGTAAGAAGCGGTTAGCATAATTACGTCGTAACATATTAGGACAAGTATTTCAACTATCGAATCGTTAATGGAATTTCCGTCCATAGCAAATTTTGTAAGTTCAAGTAATGTTAGAATAAGCGGAAGAAGGATTGGAAAAGAGAGCACCGGATAGAGAGTTCCTTTGGATGATGCTTTTGAAATAATAGCTGCAATTATTGTGGAGGAAACTGCTATTCCGATATTACCAAGTAAAAAGGCAAATGTAAAAAGTAAAAAGTTCTTTATAATAAAAGATTCGAATAGGATGAAAAAGAGAAAAGTAATTACAAAGTTCATTAGGAAAACGAGAAGCAAATTAAAAATCAATTTGCCGGAAAATATTGTTGTGGTAGATGCAATAAGATGAAGCGTCATAGTTGTTCCGCGCTCCTCTTCGGATACGAATGCACGCGAAAGTCCGGACATAGCAGAAAAGAAGATTACAACCCATAAAAGTCCGCCGGTTAAATAACCGGTTATCTTTTCACTTCCAATCGAAAATAATATTACACTAATTGTAACAAGTATAAACATGGCAAGCGAATTAATAGCATAACGCGTGCGCAGCTCCGATTGCCAGTCCTTCTTAAAAAGTGAATATGCTTTCATTTCATATTTGTTTTGCGACCTCTGCAAATATCTTTGAGATTAAGCGCGAAAATTATTAAAAGATTACACGCAGAGTAAATCTGCAGAGAACGCTAAGTTTTATTTTGTTTATAATTCTCTATACTAATTACGTTTTTACACAATGCAAGATCGGAATCCTCGTTTGATGCAACTAAAACCAGGTTAGACTTAGCTTCTTCGAGTATCAAATCATAAACTCTTTCTTTCCCGTTATTATCCAGATTGGAAGTCGGCTCATCAAGTATTATGCACTGCGGTCTATGAAGTAAGGCAAATATAAATTTCAAACGCTGCTTCATTCCGGATGAATATCCTCTAATAATGTCATCCTTTCTATCTATCAAGTTTAATTTTCGGAATAAAAATTCGGCTCTTTCCTTGTCAAATTTAATTCCGCGGATATTTGAAAAGTGGATAAGATTTTCCTCAGCGGTAAATTCATCATATAGATACAAATACGGTGCGACAAATCCTATATGTTCAAGAAGTTTTTCCGGAATAATAATACTATCACTTAAAAGATGAACAACCGTACCGCGGGTAGGCGATATAATATTTGCAATAATTTTTACAAGTGTTGATTTACCCGAACCGTTGGGTCCGGAAATTCCATATACATTACCGGAAGTAAAGATTTGGTTTATCTGGCTGAAGACGAGTCGTCTCCCAAAATACTTTACTAAATTCTCAAGAACTAACTTGTAATCAGTCATTATATACTACAAATTTACCTTTGGTTGAGGAATCCCCGGATTTAACAACGTAAAGATAAACACCCGTGCTCAGTTTTTTATTGTTATTTCCAACAACATTCCACATAATAATTTTTTTATCCGAGGTGTAAACTTTCAATTCTCCTTTATAAATTAGATCCATATCTACCGAATAAACATATAGATCAGCATAAGCTGCTAGTGTATTCCCCGCCGGAAAATTAATAAATGAATCTTTTGAATATCTGAATGGTTGAGGAAAAGGATAATCTATATTAGTAGATGAAATATTTTCGAGAGGAGCATTATTAAAAACATTCATCTCGGAAACAAGAAAGATATTATCGCTTTCCAGTTTAGTGAAGTATCCGTTAAGAATTTTTCTGAATCCGGCATCACTTTGATTAGAGAGTATATATCTAAGCTGAATAGTTTTTGAAGGGTCAGCTACTCCGCTTGTTATATCGCCATTTCCTATTATAGCAACAAAAGTATCCGGCTGGGTTGAATAATCTGTAAACACAAGATAGTTAAGCGAGACTGCATTAGAAGCAATTTCCATTTGGGTTTGCGGCTTGTTATACGTGGAAGTCATAAGCGGTTTAATTAGAGGATAGTTCTTTGCTTCCTTAAAATATTTACCTGTAAAAGCACGGCTTCCGGTAAAGTAGAGCCACTGACCAAAGAGAGTGAGCTCATCTTTAAACATAGAATTATTTTCGCCAATAGCATCGGCAATAGAAACCAGTGCTCTTTTATCCCGCATCAATTCCCATATTCGTTTTAAGATGTGGAATCCAAAACGTTCTTTAAGAAAAATATTCCAGACTGCAAGATTGTATCCATTGCTTCTAAAAAATGAATCGCCCGGTCTGTCAGTGAACGAACGGATATAATAATAGTAATCGTTGATAGAATCGAAAACAAACTCCTCCATTGCAGTAGAAGAAATTTCGTGATAAAAAACATCGTTAGAACGGTAAATGTAATTCCCCATTTGGATGGCATGATGTAATTCGTGCGCAATAGTAACCATGGCTCCATCTATTCCTTTGGTATTCTGAGTAGAGAAATCGTTATCAATTACTGTAAAGCTGGTGTACCTGCTGCCGGGTAATTCGTTTTCTAACTCGGTGTAGCCATAATATCCAAAGGCAAGATTTGCAATATAAATATCGAACTTATCATCGCCCCCGGCGCCCATATCGCCCGGCGGAGGCGGGTAACCGAGTATATTCACTTGATAGTTGTAGGAAGAATCTGCCGCCTTTGCAAGATCAGTCAAGCTGTATGAAGGCGCATCAGATCCCGATTTCTTGTAATGAATTCTAAATTTACCGGAAGGCGTAACAAAACTTGTATCTGCCTGTGGTCGCCCTAAAAGTGAAGATAAAATTTTTTTCTGCTGGTAATTAAATTTATCGAAATTGATTTTTACTTCATTAACTATTCTAAAACCGCATTTCTCTGGCTCGGTTGATGCGGCTATTCGTTCCATCTCTTTTACATTTGCTGTTAACGATCTTATTCTTACAAATTCATTGTAGAGTGAATCGAGATTCTGAGCGTAGAATGTAGATGTGGAAATAAATCCGATTATCAACAGTAGATATCTATTCATTTAACGTGTTTCATTTTTAATAGATTGTCGGAGTTATCGGTATATATTAGAAATTCCTTTTTGCTGTTTAATCTATCGACAATATAGTTATTGATGTTCTTTGATTCAAAAAGATCCTTTACAACTATATTTCTGCCAAAATTAGTTATGTCAATCCGCTTTAATTTGCCTTTTGAACGGTCGTATAAAAAAATGGAGTTTTCGTTTTCGCCATCAAGGTATTTCATTGAACCAATAGCAGGGTAAAAGTCTTTTAGTGTTATTCCGCCCGGTCTGCTTTTAATATAAAATAGAATATCAGTATTGTTTTTATCGTAAAACCATGCAGCAGTGGTGTTTTCATTTATTGCCCCGTCTTCAAAACTTGCAATGTCTGAATAAACATTTCCTTTACCTGAGGCAGATTTTTTTACAATGATTTCTTCGCTTTGAACTTTTCTGTTAAAGATCGATTTTTTTAACAAGAAATCTTCTCCGCTCTTTTTTATAAAAAATATCTCCTTGTATAAGCCGAAAGTTAGGGATGCCAGCTCAACATCCGTGGCAATTTCGGCGTAGCCGGAGTTAACGTACCTAAAATCCCTAAAATCGAACGATTCTATGAATAGTTTTCCTCCGTTCTCAGATAATACATATATTGTTTGCATATCCTTAAGGCGATCGCTTGTAATCTTCAGATCGTAAATTTGTCCGTTTGCATACAAAACTTTTCTGGAAAATTGCGGGCGCGCAAAGTTGGCTCTTATTATTTCAATTACTTTATCACCTTTCGAATAAAAATAAAAATTTCTCTGATCTTTACTGACTTCATCTACAACTACACTTGAATAGTTTTTTGATAATTGCTGTGTGAAGTAAAAATCGAAAACGTTCTTTCCGGACAACAAAAAGTTTATTCTAAAATTTTCGTTGTCAATAAAAAATAATCCTTTCATTCTGGTGTTTGAATCTGAGAAGCTGCCAACAACATCCGGTTTAATTGCCAGTGGAATAGCAAGGTTTTCTGCTGAGGTAACTTTTTCTACAAAATAGATTTTACCGTTAGAATCGAGCAGAGCTAATTTTCTGCCGCTTCTATCTACATAAGCACTTATATCAACAATTCCTTTGCGCTGGAAATAAATGATAGGATGATAAAAATCATTAACACTTCTTGCAAATGAGATGTAAAGATTGCCGGATTGCAGATTTATGTAAGCAACGTCATTAAAACCATCTCCATTAAAATCCATAACAACATATTTATCCGGATTCTCGGGTGTTTTCAAAGAAATTTTCTTTTTGAAAGACGAAACCGAATCACCCTGAAAAACTTCGAAACCGGTTTCATTTGTAAATATTAAATCATCGTAACCGTTGTTTGTAAAATCTGCAACATAAAATTCTTTTAGTTCACTACTTAAGCTTAAGGATCTTGCCCGCCTAAAATTTCCTGCTCTATCATTATAAAACAGAACCGCTGAATTTTTCAGCATATCAATTGCAATAATATCCATGTAACCATCGTAGTCTAAATCAAAAAAAAGTGATGAAGAATAGAGGTTGTTAGGATCAATAATTATTTCTTTCAGTTTATTTTTATCTTCAGAGATTATTGATAAGCCCTTAAAACTGACACCGGAAATAAGAATTTCGGCTTTACCGTTTCGTTTTACATCGGCAGCATCAATGCTCGAAGGATAAGAATCGAATTTAATTCTTGATTGGATAGAGATGTTCCCGGATTTATTGAATGTAAGGAAACCCGCCTCTCTGTCTTTGCGCGAAATAAACGCATATCTTTTTCTGCGCGAATCATTGGAGCCAACTAAATGAAAACCATAAACTGAGGTTGATAAGTATTTAGCAGCAGGTGATGTGAATTTATTTTTATCCCACAATTGTGAAGAATAACTTCTGTCTCTGCCGTTAAAGATAATTAGATCGCGCCAGCCGTCGCTATTGAAATCAACGGGCAGAAATCTAATCTGTCCCGCGTTAACCCGGAATTCTTTGAATGAACAAAATCCATTAATAGGAATTTGAGAATAAATTAATGATGAAGAAAAAAAAGATAGGATTAGAATAGAATTAATAATAATTAGATCTATTTTCCAGACGGGCTTTTCTTCTTTTGAGAGCTTCATCAAATCTGCGTTTTTCATCCTCGGTCTCGGGTATAATTTCGAATGTTTCAACTGGTTTGCCATTTTCATCAACACTAACAAAAGTTAAATATGCTGTATTAGAATGAATTCTTGTCCCTTCTATGTGGGATTCAGTATAAACTTTTACACCGACCTCCATAGAAGTTTTAAATGCTCTGTTAACAGATGCAACCAAAGCTACTACATTACCAAGTTTGATGGGATGATGAAAATCAATTCTGTCCACAGAGGCAGTTACGCATACTTTCTGAGAATGTTTTGAAGAGGCAAGCGCCGCACAAATATCTATCCAGTGCATCAATTGTCCGCCCAGCAAATTACCAAGCTGATTGGTATGATTAGGCAGAACAAGTTCCGTCATAGTTACTACAGATTCACTTACAAACTTGCTTTTTCTTTTCGCTGAATTATTCATTTTGTATTTAGTCTCGATTCAATTTCTTGTAATTCTTTTGCGTTCGGGTCGTTCGGATACCGGCTTAGAAATATACTTATATCAGCAAGTGCTTCGTTGTTCAATCCTTTTTTCAATTCAATTTTTATTTTATTATAAAGAGCAAGCGGAGCAAATTTGGTATCGTGGTAAGATTCGGCTACAAATGTATAATATTTCATCGCTGCATATTCGTATTCCATTTTCTGATATATAAGAGCACTGTTGTACTCTTTTTCAGCAAGCTTGTCATTTAATTCTCTAATTTTTTTTTCTGCTTCTTCTACTTTTGCATTTGAAGGAAAGAAATCAATGAATGCCTGAAATTCTTCTATTGCCTTTTTTGTATATGATTGCTCTAACGGAAAAGGTGGTGATAATTGATAATACGATTCCGCCAGCATAAACTGGGATTCTGGAACAAACGGACTTGCCGGTGTATTGCGTATTAACTTGCTGAATTCGTAAGCGGCAAGCAGAAATTGATCGCGCTTAAAATATGTCATACCCAGATAATATTGTGAATCATCGCTAACTGTACTAGCCGGATACTGCAGAATAATATTCTGAAATTCAATTATTGCCTGTTCATAATCTTCATTGTTGTATAACTGCAGTACATAATTAAAGTATTCTTCCGGCGTTAATTGTGACGTATCTACACTGGATGAACATGCAGAATAGAAAAGGATTAAAAAAGGGACCGTAATTATTGTGATGTACTTATTCAAAAAAATCTCCATTAAAATAAAGCAGTGCAAAAATAATTAAAATTGATTTGCTGCGAAATATACTTTTTACCGGATTTTTACACGGTTATTTACTTCTAATTGTAAAAAACAAAATAATTGTTACGATTAAAGTCCCTACAACAATAATTGGTTCCAAAAGGTTTGAAAAAAGAGGCAGTTCCGGAACGGTTGATTGTGTAAAAGGTATTGAAGGATTTTCAAGGCGACTAATATTTTCCACTTCTATTGTGTCTTTGTAAGAATTATTTAGGTCAACTGTTTTAATTACAGATCTGTCCAAGATTATTAGTGTTGCATCAACTTTAATATTTCTCTCTATCATTATCCTTCCGAAGAAGCCATCCTTATAAGGATTTGAATACGCAATTGATATGTTGTTTATCGAATGTTCAAGTCTGCTTTCAACGGAATTATTTGCGTTTATAGAAATCCCTTTTTTGATATATGAATCGATTACTCTCGCTTTAAGAAAATTGAATGAATCCGATGAATTGTAAATAAAATTAAACGAAATGTTTTTATTAATGATGTTCGGATCAATATTCGATACCGATTTTTCGATTAGGTCATTTACAATTTCGAGGTTGGTTCTAGTCTGGGCTAATTGAACAGATTGTAAAACCAAAAGCGTATGGATAAGGAATAATATTCTTTTCAAATGCGTTTAACGTCTATAAATGATATTTCAAATTATAGAAACAATGGTGTAATATCAAACAAAGTTTCGTCATAAAACAAAACAGCGAAGACTCCAAGGAATCGTTCGCTGATTGATGTTGATTAAGAAAAATCTTAAGACTCTATCTTCTTCCGGCGGCAAGTTCTTTCAATCTTTCAATACGTTCTTCAATAGGCGGATGAGTAGAAAACAATTTCATTAGCGATCTGCCGCTAAGCGGATTAACAATAAACATATGAGCCGAAGATGCGCCGGCATGTGCCATCGGAAGCATTTTGTTTGCCTGATTTAGTTTATTTAATGCGCTTGCCAATCCCATTGGCTTACCAGAAATTTGAGCCCCTCCTTCGTCTGCCATATATTCGCGTGAGCGGGAAATTGCAAGTTGAATAATTACGGCTGCTATAGGTGCAATAATTAAAAGAGCCAGCTCGTAAAATATATTTCCGCCTCTATCACTATCCCGGCTGCTTCCTCCAAACATTGCAGCGTAACCTGCCATTCTTGCTATAAATGTAATTGTTCCAACAAGAGTAGCCGCAATTGTACTAACAAGTATATCGCGGTTTTTTATATGGGCTAACTCATGGGCTATTACGCCTTCCAGCTCTTCCTTATTAAGGATTTTCATTATTCCGGTTGTAACAGCAACAGCACCGTTTTGAGGGTTACGTCCTGTTGCAAATGCATTAGGAGTTGGGTTTTCCATTACGTAAACTTTAGGCATAGGCAGCTCAGCTTTCGAAGCAAGTCTTTCAACTATATCATATAATTGCGGCTCTTCTTTCCTAGTTACTTGATGTGCTCGATACATTGATAACACAATTTTATCTGAAAACCAGTAGGCGCCAAAATTAATTGCAAGTGAAAAGATAAACGCCAGCATCATTCCTTGCTGTCCTCCAAGTATATTGCCTACCAGCAGAAAGAGAACCATCATTGCAGTCATTAATATTACGGTTTTAAATCCGTTCATTTTTACTCCCTATTTTTTTCTAATCGAAATTTATCTAAAGTTTGCTAATTCTAACAGATTCTTATTGCGAAATGTTCCTTTAATAAGATGGTTGAATCGATAAACTATTTTTAAGTTATCAAAGACTACCTTGCCTTTATAATCAATAATCTTTAAAATCGAACGTCAATTTGGAAGAATTATGAAAAAATTATGGTTTATTATTTTGTTATTAGCCCCGGCTCTATTTGCCCAGAGCACTTTTAAATTCCTAAATCTTGATACAAGTCCGCGAGCTGCTGCTGTAGCCGGCAGTTTTGTTTCAAATAATGATGATCCCAATGTTGTTTTTTATAATCCAGCCGGAATAAATTTTCTAAATAATTCCCCCATCTCTTTTTCTTTTTTAAAACACTTAATGGATATAAATTCTGCATCTTTAGTCTATTCAAAAAAGTTTGAAAATCTTGGAAGATTCAGTGCTGCAGTTAAATACATTAATTACGGGGAGTTTACAAAAGCCGATGCCAGCGGAACTAAATACGGAAATTTTGGAGCGGGCGATGTTGCTTTTATTTTGGGTTATGGCAACAGTTTAGACGAAAATTTTTATTACGGCGCCAATGTTAAATTTATTTATTCTGGTATCGAAAATTATTCGTCAACAGCTTTAGGCGTGGACTTAGGTCTTCATTATGAAATTCCGGATTCTAGATGGAATTTTGGATTCTCAATTTTGAATTTAGGCGGGCAGCTCACTTCTTACATTAATACTAAAGAGGAATTACCGCTTGATATGAGATTTGGTTTTTCAAAGCAGTTAGAAAATTTGCCATTCAGGTTCTTCTGGTCGTTTAACAAGTTGAATGAGAAGCAAGATAATTTCTTCGATCGTTTTAAACAAGTTACATTCGGCGGCGAATTTAAATTAGGATCTAGCTTCCGTTTAAGATTCGGTTACGATGTTGAAAAACGAAAGGAATTAAGAATAGGATCAACAGCAGGATTAGCCGGCGTCAGTTTAGGAATTGGATTTAATGTTAGCTCTTATGTGGTTGATTATGCTTTCTCTTCCCTTGGTTTTATCGGTTCAATTCACAGGTTCGGAATCTCTACTAATTTGTAATGTGCGATGTAGTATAAATAATTTATAATGAACAATTTAAGCCGGCTCTATTATTTTTAAGAGCGGTAAAAATTTTAACCCCAATCCGCCTAACTGATGGCTATATTGTCAAGAATTTAACAGAGCCAAAGATTATATTTTAGTCAAAATTATACGAATTTATGCAACAAGATAATCTATTTCCTTTATCAGCAAAAGAATACACTGCACGACAAATAAATATCATTAATTCTCCTAAACAATTAGGTCATAGTGATATCGACTCTGAGCCTTATTTAAAAGAGTTGGGAATAGATATTGTTAATAAAAAACAGCCAATTCAATTTAGTCCCAATGTCAATGAAGCAATCCACAGATGGGCTCCCTATGTTCAAGGTTTTTCAGCTTCATTTGTGCAATCAGTATTTGACCAGTATCGAAACTATTATAATAATCCGACAATTTTGGACCCATTTACTGGATGCGGAACTGTTCAAGTTCAAGCAAAATTGAATGGTTACATTTCATACGGTACAGAGCTAAATCCACTACTGAAATTTATTGCAGAAACTAAGCTTAATTCGTGGGATGTTTCAGTAAAAGAATTAGAAAAAGTTTATAATAGATTAGATTTTTCAAAGTCATCTTCAGCCCCAAGTTTTTTAAAATCTGATAAGCACTTCGCAAAGGATGTTCTAAGAAAATTAGAATCAATTAAAGGTGCTATTCAAAATCTTCCACATAAAACAAATAAAAAAATTATCGACTTACTTAATCTCGCATTGTCATCAATACTTGTTGATGTAAGCAAATTGAAACGTAGCCCGTGTCTTGGTTATGCTAAAGCAAAACGAGTTGATTCTCACGCACCTTACGTACTTATGGATCATAAATTAAACCAGATTATTGAAGATTTAATAACTATTCAAGAAGAATACAGCGAGTTTATTAATACAGAAAGTAATATATTTTTGGCGAATGCGATGGAGTTCAATCATCCTGATAATTTTGATTTGGTAATAACTTCTCCTCCTTATATGAATGGACTTGATTATGTTATAAATTATAAAATTGAAATGGGCTGGTTGGATTTTGCATCAAACCAATTGGAATTAAAAAAAGTTAAAGACGATATGGTAGTTTGTGACAATGTTTCAAAAGGATTAATAAGAAACTTCAAACCACTATACACAAATGATTGGATAGAAGAAATAAAAAGACACATTAAGAAAAATATATTAAAAAGGGGTAAATACCGGCGAGAAGATATGCCATTCATCGTTCATAAATACTTTGATGATATGTTCAAAGTTTTTAGCAAAATCGTCCCAAAAATAAAAAACAAG
>DYHC01000014.1 GCA_020724325.1 Melioribacter roseus | reverse complement strand
TTTATTCTTGTATTGCCTTCCAAAAACAAAAATGAACAGTTAGATGAAAATAAATGAAGAGATTGAAATTGAAGAATTGGTTAATCTTATTCCGGAATCTGTAACATATCTTATGGAAAAAGGGATAAGATGTTTAAGGTGCGGAGAACCAATCTGGACAACTTTAAAAAACGCAGCAAAAGAAAAAGGATTTGACGATGCAGAAATTGAGAACTTTGTATTCGAATTGAACGATTTACTGGTTAAAAGAGTTAACAATTTTTGAGAGTATTAAAGAATTATTATCTTTCCACATACTAATTTAGAGGAGCCAATGAATAAACAGAAAATAAATGAAAAACAGTTCGGATTAAGCAAGAAACAGAGGGGCTGGATTTACACGGGTTTTTTTGTAGGAATTATTCTATTATTATTTGTAGTAAACAATACGGGCAGCGAACCCGAACAGGGTCCTTATCCGCCTAATTATATTCCGGCTAATCAAACAAAATCTGTAAAGGCATACGACTTTAACCTGCCAACAACAGACGGTAAACTATTGAAATTATCTGACTACAAAGGAAAGGTTGTAATTTTAGATTTCTGGGCAACATGGTGTCCGCCTTGTAGAAAAGGGATTCCGGATTTGGTAGAGTTAAAGAAGAAGTATGGTTCAAAGGGAGTAGAAATAATCGGAATTTCTGTAGATCAGGAAACCAAACCGGATGTGGTTCCATTTATCAAAGATTACAAAATAAATTACCCGATAGTTTACGGCAACACAAATGTTTACCAGCAATACGGCGGAATTAGAGCAATACCCACTTCATTTATAATTGATAAAGAAGGAAAGATTGTTGCCAGTTACGAAGGTTTAATATCCAAAGCGGCTTACGTAGACCACATTAAAAAATTGTTGTAGTAATTTAATAGAAGATGAGAAAGAGCTCCATATTTTCTAATAGCTCTTTCTCTTTCTTTTGTTTAATGATGGTTTTCAAAATCCTGATGTAAATTATTCCTAATACTTAAATACTCACCAAGTCTTTGTAACAATTCCCACGAATAAATACCGTAGTTGTAACCGTCTTTCCATGTAATTTGTATGGCGTAATTTCCCACAAGATTAATCTTATCAACTTCATACCCTTCTGGGCTTACTTTCATTTTTGGCGGCGGAGCGTAATGTTTCCAGAGGATTGTTTCCCCTTTGTTTCCGGCGTCGGGCGATTCATCTCGCAAAAATTTGAGCGGGAATTTATGAACCTTTCCGTTATCCCAGCTAATTTCTAAATAATCTTGATTATGCAATTTAATTTTTGACGGAGATGCCAATTAAACCTCGTATTCATATTCTGAAAATGTATGTAAAAAGAAATTAATTACTTGCATAAAATATAAAATTTTTTTTACGCCGGATACTCAATCAAAACAGAGCATCCTTTTCAAATATCCAGCATCAAGTATCCATCATCAAGTATCCTGCATCCATCATCCTGTTCAATCGTCTTTACTCTAATATGAGTTATATCTTGTATCGTAAACCAGCATAAACCATTCTTCCGTTAATTGGTCCCCAGATCAATGACGCATCGAAGTATTGCCCGTTTGGATTTTCAGCATCAATTATTGGCTTGGTCTGACGAAAATCGAATAAGTTCTCTATACCAATATATAGATCGAACAGAGCGGAAAATGAACGGGTTATCTGCGAATTAACCAAAAAGAAAGCCGGCGAATTTGATTTTGCCCTTAGTCCAACCGGATTAGATTCGGTTGAAGGTATTCTCTTAGAACCAAACCATTGAACCGTTAAATCGTAGAGCATTTGAGGATCGTCCATCGATTCTCTTTGGCTCGAATAACCTAAATTGATCAGAACTCTGTGTTTTGCAGAAAAAGGTTTCTCTTTCCACGAACCTTTAATTAATTGTTGAGCATCAATAAATCTATAGGCAAGACGTGTAGTTAAGAATTGAGCCGGCTCTATGTTTAGTTCTGCTTGAAAGCTGGTTGAAAATGCGCCATTATCAACAGAAGAAAAAATAATTTTACGGGAGTCAGAATCGATATCTGCAATAGTTACTTTATCGAAATTAGTTCGGTAGATATCCACAGACAGCGTTGCATCGCGGTAATCATACAAAAAATAATAAGAAACATTTAATCCGTAATTCCAGGCAGATTCCATTTCCAAACCGTAACCAAAATTATTGGAACGAAGAATATTGATTGACCGGGAACTTGCAAAGCTGGAAGAGTATTCAACAAAAATATTGGAAGTTCTGTAACCTCTTCCGGCGGCTAATCTGAATACCCAATCTTCATCCGGACTATAGCGGATATGAATCCTTGGCGTGAAAAAAATTCCGAACTGATTATGATTATCTGAACGAAGACCCGTAACAACGGTTAATTCTGTGTTCGGTTTATAAGTGTACTCTAAAAATGCACCGGGGATTTTTTCAATCCTATTATAATTGATGCCGGTGAATGTTTCTCTGAATTCATCATACACAAAACTGATTCCTGCTCTCATCATGTGTAAGCTATTCCATAAGTGAGATTGAAAAATAAAATTTAGATATAAGTTCTTTTCTTTACCGGTATAAGTTTTGTGTCCAAAGTGCGAAGAGTTTTCGTAATTATTAAACGACCATTGTAAACCAAAACTTTTTCCTTCTTCGTCGGGAAAAACATATCCGGTTTTTCCGTACAGGTTAAAGAGTCTATTTGTCGAACCGAACTTATAAACATGACCATTATCGCTATCTTGATTTGTTGTACCGCTTTCCTTTTTATCATTTACAATTTGAAACCCTAACTGACTTTCCCATCCTTCGAAAGAAAGATATTGCCATCTCTGCATAATATTAAACGTATTGAATGTTGGCATATCTATAAACGCATCGGAATTGATATCTTTTCTGCTCTGCCGCGAACTTGCATGCAGCAACGTTATTGAAGATAAGTTTTCGTTCAACGTATACCTGTAATTCAAGTTTCCTTCGAAGCGTTGTTCATTATCTCCGTAAATATTTACAAAACCGGGCTTCTCTTCTATATCGCTAAAAGGTTTTTGCATATCGATATCTATTTGACCGGTAATCGATTCGAAACCATTGGAAACCGAGCCGATTCCCTTCGATACATTAATTGCTTTAATCCATGTACCCGGCACAAAGAAGAGTCCAACATTAGACATCAAACCTCTTATGTATGGAAGTGCTTCCATAGAAATCTGGGAATAAATTCCGGCTAGACCTAACATTTCTATTTGACGTACGCCTGTAATTGCATCAGTAAATGAAACATCTATAGATGGATTTGTTTCAAAGCTTTCTGCTAGCGTACAACATGCTGCTTTCTGTAATTCTTTCTTTGTCATTATTAAAGTGTTTTCAACTCCGTTGTAATCCTGAAAAGAAGAATTTTGTTGACCCACAACTTCTACATCCGAAAGTTCTTTTGATTCCAGCTCCAGAATTACTTCTATTTTTCGCTGTCCGGTTATAATTATTTTTTCTGTTTTATAGCCAATAAAACTAACTAAAAGAGTGTTTGATTCTTTGACTAATTGTAATTCGAATAGACCGTTGTTATCGGAGGTTGTTCCGTGAGAGGTTCCCTGCCAAATGATATTTGCACCAATAAGCGGTTTTAAGTTTCCCTTCTCATCTTTTTCTTTTACTGTTCCTGTTATCAAATCTTGTGCAAAGATTTGCACCGATAACAATCCAATAAATAATAAAATCAATTTGCTTTTCATGTTCTCTCTTCTGCATTTATAATTAATGTGTTTTAGGATTATCGCGGTATAAACAGCATTTTGGTAATGCGGCGTACACATCGTCTTTTGCTTTGAATTTTTCAGTATCGTGCCCTGCTTCAGCAATTCTTTTCTGAAGCGAATCTACCGGAATACTTGAATCGAATGCTACTTTTAGCATTTTAGTATCTTTGTTCCACTTTGCATATTTAACTTCTTTTATTTTTACTGCTTTCTCTATTCTTGTTTTACACATACTGCAATTGCCGAAAACTTTGAATTCGGATTCAACAATTTCTTTTTCTTGTGCCATAACAGAAGACACAGAAATAAATAGAGCTGTTAACAATAATGATAGTTTTTTCATGATCTACTCCTTTTTGGTTTTTAAGTATATTTATTTCACTTAGTTATTTTATTTGTTGTGTATTGGTTATCTCACTTTAAATCCATTTTCTATCAAATTCTTTTTTGCAGTGTCGAGAGTAACTTCTTCTAAATCCATTCCGCATAACGGGCATACTCCCGGTTTATCAGAAATAACATTCCAATCCATCGGGTCTTGAAATACTTTTCCATCTTTATTTTTATCAATTGATTTCAAATCAATAATTCCTTTACGGACAATATCTTCTTTGTCAGATTTAATTTCATTTTTTTGTGCTGAATGATTTTCATGTGACTTAATATTTGTATTCTGCGGAGTTGCGGATTGATTATCTCCATGTTGATGACCAGTTACAGCGCCAGACTTCAGTTGACTTTCAGAATCAATTAAAAATCCGCCGGTTGCAGCTATTTCTTCGCCTTCATTTAATCCGGAAAGAATCTGGTATTTATCACCAAATCGATTTCCGAGCGTTACATTTCTTGCTTCGAACATTCCATCTCCAATTTTTGTCCAAACGACACTCCGCTTTCCGGCAATTATAACCGCATCTACAGGTACTACTAATACTTTGCCCCAAAATTTGCTGAACGTAGTTTCTCCGTACATTTGCGGTTTCAATTTACCAGAGTAACTTGAGAAATCGCTCCGTACTTTTATAGTTCTTGTTTGCTGGTTAACAATAGGATAAATAAAAGTTACACGTCCAATAAATTCTTCACCGGGATAAGCTCTTAAACGAAGTTTAACCGGATTTCCGATTTTAACATTTGTAAGGTCATTTTCATTTACTTCGGCTATATTCCACAGGGTTGAAAGATCGGCAACGTCATAAATAGGTGTTCCTTCGTTCACATAAATTCCTTCCTGAATCTTTTTTTCGATAACAGTTCCGCTAATAGGCGAGTAGTAAGTTAAAGCAATATTTATTCTGCGTGTTTCTTCGAGGGTTTTAATTTGAGATTCTGTTAAACCAAATATTTCCAATTTCTTTTTAGCTGCTTGTAATAATGATTCGGTATATTGCTGGCTGTTCATTGCAATCAGGTAATCGTTTTGAGCTTGAACAAGGTCGGGACTATAAATTTCGAAAAGCGGGTCACCTTTTTTAATATAATCACCGGTTTTATCTACAAATAATTTTTCTATCCGCCCACTAAAACGAGCTGAGATTGACCTGCGCATGTTTTCAACAAAATCTAAATAGCTGTATGCTGTAACTTCAGCATAGATTTCTTCCTTTTTCGCAATAACCGTAGATACATTTGCAAGAATTTGTTTTTTGCCGGTAAGAGTTATCATATTTTCCGTCTCTTCCATAATAGTAGTACCCTCTTCGGCATTTTCAACTTTCTTAATTAATTCCATATTACAGATTGGGCAAGCTCCCGGTCTGTCCGATCTTACTTGCGGATGCATTGTGCAAGTCCAATATTCTTGTATTTTTGTTTCAGAGTGCTGATGTTCTTCATTCGATTCGCTATTTGAGCAGCCAGAAAAGATAAGCGCAGCAGCTACTAGCGGAATGAATAGAAAACGATTTATTTTCATTTTAAGTCCACTGGTTTTTATTTTATTTTCCATTTAGTCACCTAACATTTTTTATTGTTGAACCAACCATCATTTCAATTTCTGCAAGGGACATTTGAGAATCTGCTTGGGCCATATAGTAATTCATTCTTTGCATAAGTAGCATTCGATATGAATCTAATACTGTGGTAACGCTTGTTCGATTGTTCTGATATGCAACGGTCTGCGATTCCGTTGCTTTGATATACATCGGGATAACTTTTTCATCGTATAATATTACAAGATTTACTGCAGTTGTATACTTAGTTAATGCCTCTTTCATTTTTGAGGTCATCTCTCTAAGCATTTCTTGTTTTTCATATTCAATGCTTTTTATTCCGGCAAAGAGACCCTCTTCTTTGGCGGAATACTTTTTAATAGACCAGGGTGCAAAGGGAAGGTTAATCGAAAACATTAGAGAGTACATAGTTTCTGTTTTTGGATCTAACATTGCCAGATTGCTCTTTGATGTTAAAATCATACCTCGCGGCATTCGCATAAACATACCCTGCACCATTAAATCGGGGATGAGTTCGCGGCTGTTCGCTTCAATCATCGCCTCATTCATAGAAATCATACTGTCCATTTTTTTAAGAGAGGGGTTGGATTTAACAAGGAGATTTTCTAATTCTGTTTGCGTAAATGAAAGAAGGTTTTCTGATAACTCTTTTTCTACATAAATTTCTTTTGAATCTAAATCGCGTCCTAACAATTTATTTATTTTATAAAACTCTGCGTCTTTCTGCCTTTCATAAATTAGAAGCAGTGTTTCTGCCGAGGCAATCTCGCTTTGGATAGTTAAAATATCTGCTTTATTTATTTTATTAGTGTAGAAAAAGGACTCAATCGATTTGATTAAATCTTTCATAAGGGAAATATTGCTTCTCTGAAGTTCGATTTTTCGATCGGATAGCCATAGAGTATAATAACTCATTTTTATCTGGGCAATTAGATTAGTTTTATATATCTCATAAATATTCTCTTCCACCATTGTGTTTTTTCTTTCAACTTCTGCCATAGAATTCAGCTTACCGCCAAGCGGAAACATCTGTGAAATAGAAATATTATTTGAGTTGGACTGATTCCACAGATCCAGAGAGTTAATTGGAATTTGAGAGAATTCAAAAGCAAGATTGGGCGGCGGCAAAGTATTAACAGACTCACTTCTTCTTTCCGATTCAATGATTCTGTACTGCAGCGACTTTAACTGCGGATTATTTCTAATTGCTTCTGCAACAAGAGAATCAACCGGCTGTGCATTTATCTGCAATGAAAATAAAAAGCTAAGCACGAAGATCACAAAGTTAAACGCAAAGCACTGCAAAGATCTTTTCGAAGATAAATTCTCAATTTTCAATTCTAAATTCTCCATTATTTATTCCTCCTTCATCCAGTCAGCCATTTTAGAAATTTCGAGTTTACCTTTAGCAAGGGCACGCTCTTTCATTAATGCAAAGAGAATAGGTGTAACAACAAGAACGTGAATTGCGCTTGTTAGCAAACCGCCGATTAACGGTGCAGCCAAAGGTTTCATTACATCGGCGCCGGTTCCGGCTGCCCACATTACAGGGATCAATCCAACCATAGAAGTACCAACCGTCATCAACTTGGGTCTAAGTCTAAGAACAGAACCTTCAACGGTAGCATTGTAAATATCTTGTTTAGTTATTTCACCGCGTTCGCCTTTACGGTAAGCCCGCAAACGTTTATCTAAAGCTTCGTGAAGGTATACAACCATAACAACACCGGTTTCAACTGCAACTCCATACAACGCAATAAATCCAACCCAAACTGCAACGGAGAAATTGTAATCGAGTATGTAAATCATATACATTCCTCCAATCAATGCGAATGGAACGGATAACATTACTACTGCTGCTTCGAGATAATCTTTTAATGTGAAAAAGAGCAAAACAAAAATCACAAGAAATACAACCGGCATTATTATTTGTATGGTTTGTTGAGCACGGACTTTACTTTCGTATTGTCCACTCCAGTTGTAAGAATATCCCAGTGGAAGTTTTAAGTTTTCTTCGATTATTTCCTTTGCGTCAGCCATTACACTGCCCATATCTCTTCCGCGTGTATTCATAAAAACGATAGAACGAAGCATTCCGTTTTCGCTGTTTATCATTGGCGGACCTGTCAGCAGCTCAATATCTGCTATTTCAGAGAGCGGAATGTAAGTAATCGAATTCTGATCAAAGGCGGTAAGTGAGAAATCGGAAACGGGATTAGATGTTTGCATGGAACTTCCTGTAATCGATCTGCTGTTCATTGAAGCCATACTACTAGATAAATTATTAGGTACTACAGCGCTGCCCATTGTATTCATAGATGACGATAATATTGGATTAGATAACGAAACCGGAACAATCAATCCTCTTAGTGCTTCAATATTGCTGCGGAAATCTTTTTGATACCGGAAACGGATAGGAAACCTCATTCTTCCTTCAATTACAGTTCCAAGATTTTGTCCGCCAATTGCGGTTTCAATAATATTTTGAAGGTCAGAAATATTTACTCCGTAACGAGCTGCATATTCTCTTTTGATTTTAATATCTAGATAGAAACCGCTTTGAACTCTTTCTGCAACCACATCAACGGCACCGTCAACTTTCTTTAGCAGATTTTCAGCTTTAATAGCGTAAGATTCCAGTGTGTCAAGATTTGGTCCAAAAATCTTAAAACCAATATCTGTACGAACGCCGGTTGAAAGCATATTTATCCGGTTAATAATTGGCTGTGTCCAACCGTTTCTTACACCCGGAATTTGAAGTTTGGAATCAAGTTCCGCAACTATATCTTGCTTAGTAATTCCCGAACGCCATTCACTTTTTGGTTTTAGGATAATTATTGTTTCAATCATACTCAATGGAGCATTGTCTGTTGCAGTTTCTGCTCTGCCGGTTTTGCCAAGTACATGATGAACTTCTGGAATAGACTTAATAATTTTATCTTGTTCAACTAAAATTCTGTTGACCTCTGAAATAGAAGCCCCGGGAAGAGTAACCGGCATATATAGAATGGATCCTTCATCAAGCGGCGGCATAAACTCGCTTCCGGTATTTAGAATCATTGGGACTGTTATAACAAGGGCAAGAGCGTTTATAGCAATAGTTGTTTTTCGGTGTTTGAGTACCCAGTGAATAACCGGTTCGTAAATTCTGATGAATAATCGCGTTGTTGGGTTTTTTTCTTCCGGTCGGAATTTACCTCTCATTAACATAGTCATTAAAACTGGTATCAAAGAAATAACAACAACCGCAGAACCAATCATTGTAAATGATTTTGTGAAAGCAAGTGGCTTAAAAAGTTTTCCTTCCTGTCCCGTTAAAAGAAATACCGGCAGAAAGGATACAAGAATTATTAACTCCGAAAAGAAAATTGCTCTTCCAACCTGTTTTGCAGAGTCGACAGAAATCTTCTTATACTCTGCCGAGGTTAACTCTCCTTTGTGTTCAATTTCTTTTGCAATATTTCGATAAGCATTTTCAACAAGAACAATGGAAGAATCTACAATAACACCTATAGCTAAAATAATTCCGCCAAGACTCATTATATTCGAAGTAATATTGAAAGTATACATAAGTATGAAAGAGATTAACACTGCGATTGGAATTTCTATTAGGATTCTAACTATGCTTCTCCAGTGGAGAAGAAAGACGGCAACCATAATTGAAACTGTAATAGCCGCTTCAATTAAAGCTCTCTCTAACGTACCAACCGCCTCTTTTATTAAAGTACTTCTATCGTATGAAGCTTTTATTTCAACTTCTGGAGGAAGTCCAGGAGAAATTTCCTTTATTTTTGCTTTTACCCGGTCAATAACATTTTGAGCGTTTTCACCGGTGCGCATAACAATTATTCCGCCAACAACTTCACCTTTGCCGTTTTTTTCAAGAGCGCCTCTTCGTATATCTCCTCCAATACTAACGGCAGCTACATTCTTAATCAAAACCGGAATTCCGTTTGTAGAAGTTTTTATAACTGTATTTTCTATATCTTCTTTCGATTTGATATAACCCTGTCCACGCACAAAATATTCGGCATCACTAATTTCAAGAAGTTTTCCGCCAACTTCGTTATTGCTTTTTTGTATTGAGCTTATTACATCTGTAACGGTTAAATTGTATGCGCGTAAGCCGTTAGGATTAACGTCAACCTGGTACTGTTTGACAAATCCGCCTATGCTGGCAACTTCCGCCACGCCTTCAACGGATGAAAGTTTATATCGAATGTACCAATCCTGAATTGAGCGCAATGTTCCAAGGTCATAACCGCCTCCTTCAACGGTGTACCAAAAAACATGACCAACACCTGTTCCGTCTGGACCAAGCGAAGGAACAACACCGGACGGGAGCTGAGCTTGAATAGTGTTCATTCTTTCCAATACACGGCTGCGTGCAAAATAAGTATCTACACCATCTTCGAATATTACGAAGACAAAAGACATTCCAAACATTGAATTTGCACGAACCGCCTTAACTTGTGGTAAACCCTGCAAACCAGAAACAATTGGAAAGGTAACCTGATCTTCAATTATTTGAGGTGATCTTCCCATCCACTCAGTAAAAATTATTACCTGATTTTCTGAAAGGTCCGGAATTGCATCAACCGGAAGATTGGCAACGCTGTAAATCCCGAATCCAACAATTATCAGATAAATTAATATTACGATGAATCTGTTGTTTGCAGACCAATCAATAATTTTTTCTATCATATCAATTCTCTTACAGGTTTTTAATTACTTTTTAATAAAATTCAATAGCAGATGATATTATACATGCTGGTAGAGCATATATAAATATCATGCAACTTATTGCTGAAAAGAAAAATTGATATGTTATTAAATAAGGATAGTACGATTATTCAGATAAAGATGCGGCGGGCCTGTATCTCCTCTAAGATGACTTGTAATATACTCTATTTGGTGCAGCTCAAGGTTCAAAAAACTTGAGATAGAGAGGAACCCTATCAAATCTACAATAATGTCTTGGTTAAACTTTGCTTCAGGTTTGTGAGAGTCTATTAATTTTATTGTTTGAATTTCATCGTTGCAGCATGAATTTTCACATTTATTATCGTCGCATCCGCAAGGATCCTTATCGCCATAAGTTCTAACAACGCTTACATTATTTACTATTCCACCGCAATAATGAAGTGTTATTGTAAAACCCGTTGTTAAAAATAGATATACTAATGCAAACGATATTTGAAGTAACTTTTTCACACAGCAAATATATGAAAATTGCTAATTCAATTTAAAGTGGAAAAATCCGCTCTTTGCAGAAGCGGATTTTCCACGCCAAAATAAATTATTGATTACCAAGTATTATTGGCAACCCGTCTTTGCCTGAGCCGATAATTACAACTTTAGAATTTGGCGAGTTAGCAAGTTTTTCGGTGGCTTCAATGCCTTTCCATTGTAATAGCTGCTGGCTGATTCCTCTGGCAACAATATCCTGGAAATCCGCAATTCCTTTGGCTTCAATTCTTTTTCTATCGGCTTCCTGTTTTTCCCGTTCAAGAACAAACTGCATCCTTTGACTTTCCTGCTCGGCTTTAAGTTTTTCTTCAATTGCTGCGGTTAAACCAGCCGGCAATACTATTTGACGTAACGGAGCCGATTCAATTAAAATGCCCCTTGGACCCACAAGCTTTTCAAGTTCAGCTTTAATTTCGTGAGCAAGGACTTCTCTTGAAGAGGTATAAAGAGCTTTGGCTTCATACTTGGCTGTTATTCCACGTACCACAGAACGGAATTGAGGAATTAAAATTATTTCTTCATAATTCTCTCCAACCGTCTTGTATATCTTCGATGCATTATCTGGATCGAGTGAAAAAAGAAGACTTATTTCAAGCTGAACATTCTGCCCTTCCTGCGAAGGTACATTCATTACTTCCTTTAATTCCTGTGTCTTTATGCTAAAATTAATTACACGAGCCATCGGATTAACAAAATTAACTCCTGATTTAAGAGTAGTTTCGCTTACCATACCCAGAAAATCAACCACTCCTACTGTTCCAGCTGGAACAACCGTAAAGAGTTGTACAAATGCAACTATAGCACCAATTACAATTCCTGCAATTGAAATTTTGGCTTCCTGATAACGACCGTATTTACGCATACTCTTGTAGACAAAAAAAGAAACTACTACAACAATAAGTGCAATTATGAATAACATATTTCCTCCTGGTTATTTGTTAGTGTCGATAATATTTCACGGCTATTTATTTACAAAAATACTTTTGCTTTTCCTATCAAAAAATTATTTTACCATCGAATTTTAACAGAGTATTGAAATGAAAAAGATAATACCGTTTCTATTTATTCTTTTTGCTTCATTTAATTTTGCCCAGGATCGTATTACAGGAAAAGAATTTGCCACCAGATCCGAAGTAATTGCAAAGAATGGTTTGGCTGCTACAAGTCAGCCGCTTGCAACCCAGGCAGCATTAGACATATTAAAGAAAGGTGGAAGCGCAATTGATGCGGCTATTGCTGCAAACGCTTGTCTTGGTTTAATGGAACCTACCGGATGTGGAATAGGCGGCGACCTGTTCGCAATTGTATGGAGCGCTAAAGACAAAAAGTTATATGGATTGAATGCGAGCGGACGCTCGCCTTATTCGCTTGCTCTAAATTATTTTAAGAAGAATAACATAAAAAGAATTCCTCCATTCGGACCATTGCCGGTTTCTGTTCCCGGAGCCGTTGACGGCTGGTTCGAACTGCATAAAAGATTCGGGAAACTGCCAATGACAGATATTCTGGCTCCAGCAATTAAATATGCGCGCGAAGGATTTCCTGTTACAGAATTAATTGCATTTTACTGGCAGAGAAATGCACAGTCGCTTAGAAGATTTCCCGGCTTCGAAGAAATTTTTATGAGAAACGGAAAAGGACCCGTTAAAGGCGAAATGTGGACCAGTCCTTTTTTAGCAAACACGTATGATAAAATTGCCAAAGAGGGAAGAGATTATTTTTATAAAGGCGAAGTTGCAAAAGTAATTGATGCTTACATGAAAGAAGTAGGCGGATTTTTATCTTATCAGGATTTAGCCGATCATAAATCTGAATGGGTTGAACCGGTATCAACAAATTACCGCGGTTATGATGTATGGGAATTACCGCCTAACGGACAGGGAATAGCGGCATTACAGATGTTGAACATTTTGGAAAAATATCCGGTTAAGGATTTCGGATTCGGTTCGAAAGAACATATCCATTATTTTGTTGAAGCCAAGAAGCTTGCATTTGAAGACAGGGCAAAATTTTATGCCGATCCGGAATTCAATAAAATTCCAACTAAAGAATTAATATCGAAAGATTATGCAGAGCAGCGAAGGAAACTAATTAATGACAACCGGGCTGCCAGAACTTATGATGCCGGAAATCCTGCACTAAATGAAGGAGATACAATTTATTTAACTGTTGCAGATGAAGAAGGCAACATGGTATCACTAATTCAAAGCAATTACCGCGGTATGGGGAGCGGAATGACTCCATACAAACTCGGTTTTGTTCTTCAGAATAGAGGCGAAATGTTTATGCTTGAAGAAGGTCACTTTAATACTTATGCGCCTCATAAAAGACCATTTCACACAATTATACCGGCATTTGTTACAAAAAACGGAAAACCATTCCTTAGTTTTGGAGTAATGGGCGGAGCTACCCAGCCTCAGGGACATGTTCAAATAATAATGAACATAATCGATTTTGGAATGAATATACAGGAAGCCGGCGATGCTCCTAGAATTCTGCACGAAGGATCGTCCGAACCAACGGGTGAAAAAATGACCGATGGCGGCGAGGTATGTTTGGAATCTGCATTCGGCTATGATGTAATCCGCGAACTGATTAAGATGGGTCATAAGGTAAGATACGATGTTGGAAATTACGGCGGCTACCAAGCTATTATGTACGATCCGGTTAATAAAGTGTATTACGGCGCTTCGGAATCTAGAAAAGATGGACAAGCAGCTGGTTTTTAAAATGCAATTGAAAATTTGGAATCCGCTAATAAGACAGCGGATAAATTGAGAATTGAGAATTAATTCCCCGGTTCGTTTTGTTAATCTGCAAATTTAGATTTATAAATATCTACAATAACTAACACCATAATCACAAGAATTAATAAATTCCATACTACAACGCTAACAATCCCAGGCCATTCCATTAACCAATTAGTGCCTAAAGTTGTTGCAGCCGCGCCTAAAATACTTATTACACCATTTGCAGTCAGCAAGTACCTTATCAAATTCATTCTTATTCCTTTATTAAAAACAGGCGCAATTAAAATTGCTGCTATTCCTAAGAATCCATAACCGAACATTTCTAATATCCAGCCAACAGACTGCGGATTTGCCATTGTAAATAATCCAGCAAAAGAAGGGTTCTTGTAAATTAATGCTGGTACTAATGCTGTCTGAATAGCATAATTTAAACCTATCATGGCAACATAAACAGCAGTAAATATATTGGCTGCAATCCGTAAAATTTTCTGATAACCGGTAGAAGCTAATCTAAATGAAGCGGACATAAATAATGTAAAACCTAATATGAGTAAAAATCCAAAAAGATAAGGAACGGTTTGAACATAATGGTAATTTGCAATGAAAACTATTTCTCCCTGCCAAGCAGGTTGCGGCTTAATTTGTGCAATCAAAATTCCAATCGGTCCAGATAAAATTATTCCTGTTATTGTAATTATTGCCGAAGCTAACAATAATTTCTGATTTGCATTTAGTTTTTTCATTTTATCTCCGTTTTAAAATTTGTCTGAACGCAATACTTGAATATCGGATGTAAAAATTACCATAGCATAATATGGATAATAGTTTTTTTGGCAATGTTCGCAAATTGCATTAGCGGTTGATTCGTTACAGATAATTTCTATCTGTATATTTTGATTTTGTCCCCAATCGGCGCTTCTATTTCCATGTGCGCCGCTTCCGCGCGCTTCCAAAATTGTGTAACCTTTAGCACCAAGATTTTTAATATCGTTAACAAGCATCTGTTCTAAAATTGACTCTGTTATAATAGTAACTAATTTTATTTTCATATTATTTCCTCAATGAATCATTACAGACATCCAGTGATAAATTGGAATGCCTATAATAAGGTTAAACGGAAAAGTAATAACGAGAGAGGCAGTTAGATAATAAGTAGGATTAGCTTCCGGAACAGCAATACGCATTGCAGCCGGTGCTGCTATGTAAGAAGCGCTTCCGGCTAACGTTGCAAGTACCGCGGTTCCGCCAATCGATAGCCCGGTGTAGTAACCAACTACCGTTCCTATTGTTCCGGAAATTAACGGCATTATCATGCCGAACAATATTAGAAACGAACCGGCATTTTTCAAATCCGATAACCTGCGAGATGCAACTAACCCCATTTCGAGAAGGAAAAAGGTTAACACGCCCTTAAAGGGTTCGAAAAAAACAATCTTAACAGGTTTGATTCCGTCGGGACCAAGAATATACCCGGCAATTAATCCGGTTAATAGTAGATAGATGCTTTTTCCAAAGAGAACTTCATGAACAAGTTTACCATAGGAAATTTGAATTTTGCTTACTCGTAAACGCGCGATAAAAATTCCTACTGCAATTGCCGGGATCTCGAGTAATACAAGAAGCACGGTTGTAAACTCTTCGTACTTAACCCCTAATCTATCCAGGTAGATTAACACAATGGCAAATGTAACAGCGCTAACAGAACCGTAATGAGC
>DYHC01000013.1:12146-15875 GCA_020724325.1 Melioribacter roseus | reverse complement strand
GAGATAAAATCAAGATATAAAAATGCCAGCAAATCAGAGAAGAAAAAAATATTAAATGAATTTTGTAAAGTGTGCAGATATAACCGTAAGTACGCAATATATCTGCTAAACAGAAGAGAGCTCCTAACAAATTCAAAAAAGAAAAGAACCGGGAGAAGAAGAAGTGATAACAGCTCTCAACCTACAAGCATAAAGTACGAAAACAACTGCGACACCCTGGGAATTAAACACATGACAACATCCCACTCAAATCCTAAAGGCAATGCAGATACCGAAAGATTTTACAGAACATTTAAGGAAGAAGTAGTCTGGGCAAACATGTTTGATACAGTTGAAGATACAACTAGATCGGTACAAAGTTTTTTGACCTTTTATAACAATGATTATCCTCATTCAACCTTGGGTAATATTATCCCAGTTGATTTTATTAAACAACTAAATCTTAATCAGGCAGCTTGAAAATTCTATACGCTTTTTCAATATTTTTTGTCTTGACTTTGGGAGTGCATTACAAAGAGGAAAGTTGCGTCGTACAAGTTACTTCAACGGAGAATTCAATGTATACATAATATTGGCAGCGCTGTCAGGTACTCTTCTCCTTCTCGCTTTCTTGGCTTTCTTCTACAATATTGTTATGAGTGTGGGCTTAAAAGGTGTGATCGGAATTTTTATACCGGCAAAATTAAAAACAAGCGAAATATTACCGGCTGAAAGCTGAGTAAATTAATCTTGGTAGGAAAATCTTGGTGTTATACCGGGCTTTTCATTATAATATCAAAATGCATGATCAACAAACATTTGAATATACATTCCTTCTTTGCCGAAAGAATTATCCAATCTTAATATTAAATTATTCATAAATATTCGAATACCGACACCAACATTCCATTTCATATCCGTATGGAGTGTTGATAATTTCCACTCGGGTGCAACTCTGCCGATTTCTCCATACAAAGTAAATTGCAGCCAATGAATATCAAGCTTTCTTGTTAACCACCACAAGTTGAAAGGATTCCAGGGAATTATTTGTCTATATTCTGCACCATAATAAATTGCAGCTCGATCGTTGAATCTGCCTTCATAATATGCCCGCAAATGATATCTGCCCCCAAGATAAGCTCCGGTATATGGTGGCGGGCGGTGATATTGTTTAATGCTGTTTCCATACTCATCTATCCCTACAACATCGTAACTATTCCATGTTAATGTATTCACAGTCCAGAAATTAAATGCAAGTACTTTTGGGAGTGAATTTTTATTTCCAAGTAATTCGTGAATTGGCAAGTACCATCGCAGATCAGTTTCAATTACACTCCATGGTGCCATTGTATCAAACCAGCCGAAGTCTCTTCTAAAAGCAATCTTCTGCAGACTTCCGCGAGTTGGATTAACATAATAATCCGTATTCTCGCGAGTTAAAGCAAATTCAATTCCGTTTGTTGCAAAAGATACGCGCTTCCGATAGAAAAGTTTGATATCTATAAATGTTCTTCCGCTTTCTAACGGATTCCAGCTGGTGCCTCCCATTTCGCCGGATTTCAGAATCCCATTTTCAAGCTTTGGAGAAAAATAGATTTGGTCTATACCATGTCCTATCGGAAGCAGAAATCTGAATTTCAATTCATACCACTGATCTGAACCGCTCACTTCAATATAATCGTCTTTGTCAGATTCGTTGCTTCCGGCTCTCAATTTAGGATCGGTTGAAGAAAGTGAGTTAGGCGGATCTTTGTATACATTTAATACTCCAAAATAACCTCCCAAAATATCTGGTGCAATGTAAATCCTTGGATAAAATGGTAAATAGAATTCTCTGAATTGAATAAAACCATATTTTGTTCCGTTCGTACTTATTAATCCTCCCATATATAAGGACATATTTTTCTGGGAGAGCCCTTGAATTCCGACAAAACCACCGGCAGCCCATCCAAATATCTCACTGTAGAGTGCGAATGGGAGTGCGGAGATTTTAGGAGGATTTTCTTCGATATCATTAGTAATAATATCATTATCTGATTTGATCTCAAATTCCGGTGTGGTTACCAATTGAGCTTTTACTAATGATACCATCAAAAATGCCGCTATGAAAATTTTAAAGTTCATTTTATACTTTGACCGTTAGACATTACTCACAAGATAATTCTATATGTGAATTGTTTTTTATTCACAACAAATTAATTCGTCTATTTCTTTTTCATTCATTTCAATATGAGTAATAGGGCTTACATTCACTAATTTTCGCAAAGTGTTTTTTAATTTCATCATTTGAATGAACAAATCATGTTCGGGTACGGTGTTAGATGAATGCATAGGACTTTTGAAGAAAACCGACAGCCATTCTTGGATTCCTTTCATATTGCTGCGTTGTGCAAGATCAGTAAACAAAACTAAATCGAGCAATATCGGCGCTGCCAATATCGAATCACGGCAGAGAAAGTTGATTTTTAATTCCATCAGGTAGCCAAGCCATCCGAATATATCGATGTGGTCCCATCCTTCTTTATTGTCCCCCTTCGGCGGATAATAATTTATCCTAACTTTGTGATAGAAATCCGAATAAAGATCTGGATAAATTTTAGGCTGCAAAATTGAATCCAACACAGAAAGTTTGCTCTCTTCTTTAGTTTTGAAAGAGCCGGGATCATCGAGAACTTCTCCGTCTCGGTTGCCGAGAATATTATTTGAAAACCAGCCATGCAATCCTAACAATCTCATTTTTAACATGGGAGCGATAACGGTTTTTATCAATGTTTGTCCGGTCTTAAAATCTTTTCCAGCAATTGGAACGTTCATTTCATTGGCAAATTTTACAATTGCAGGAATGTCGACACTTAAATTCGGAGAACCATTAATGAATGGAACTCCTTCTGCTATTGATGCAAACGCATACAGCATGCTTGGTGAAATATCCTTATCACTATGAATCATGCCATTAATAAAATTTTCTTTTGAGGAATGGACTTCTTTCCGTTCGATAAAAGTTTCGGTGCTGCCTGACCAAACAACCACAACTCTATCGAGTGAGTTGAATTCTTTAAAAAATTGAATATCATCTCTCAGTTGCATCATTAGTTCGTATTTATTTTTGCCGGTTTTAATGTAACTGCCTTGCAATCTTTTAACGAAATCAGGATCGAAAACTCCGCGCATCGGTTTTATTGACTTCAGTTCATCAGCAACATTGCTTAAATCTTTTTCGCTAAGCACTTTTGCGTATAATGCCGATTCAAAACAATTTTCATCCCTGATATCCCAGCCGCCAAAAACTAAATCATCAATTGAAGTCAGCGGAACAAAATCTTTAATCAGAGGGAAATTATTCTCGATTCTATTGCCGATACGGATTGTTCCCATTTGAGTTAAGGAACCGATCGGCAGTGCAAGTCCTTTTCTAACTGAATATACTCCGGCTAAGAAAGTTGTTGACACTGCGCCGTTCAATCCAACTATTAAAACACCGAGTTTGCCGCTTGGTTGTTTAATTATTCGATTATCCATTTTATTTCTCCTTGATTCATTTTTATAATAATTTATTTATCGCTTCTTCTATATTGCTAAACGAGTTTATGATAATATCTGCATCTTTAATATCTAGGGGGATTTCCCAACTTTTGACATTCAGCCAGATAGTTTTGCATCCAACTTGTTTCGAAGGTGAAATATCATTTGTATATGAATCACCTACTACAATAGTTTCATCCGGATTTGAGTTAATTGATTCAATCGCAA
>DYHC01000013.1:0-12136 GCA_020724325.1 Melioribacter roseus | reverse complement strand
AAGCGAGAAAATTTTTGAATCTGGTTTTCGTACACCAACATTTTTTGAATCGACTATTAATGAAAAAAATTTCTTCAATCTGATTTCATTCAACACCGTAATAAGGTTTCCATAGTAGTTGGAAACAATTCCAAGTTTGTAATTACTTGCTAGTCTTAGAAGAATCATCTTACTTTCATTAACGTTATTCATCACTGACCTATGACAATATTCTACCAATTTATCAATGATTGTATAGTAAGCGCCGGGGAGAAGATTGTTTTTCTCAAAATATTGCAGCTGATAAAACAACTGTGATCTGTAAGTCTCCCTTAAACCGCTTTCAGACTCTATTATGTTTTGCACATTCTTCTCAGAGAATACGAACGCATTTCTAAAATCTTCCTTCGAGACCGGAACATGAAAATATTGATACGCTTCCCAGAATTTTTCACTCCAGTGAATTCCGCCGGTATCTAAAGTTCCGCCATAATCAAAAATCATAGTTGTTATTTTTGAGCTCATAAAATTTCTATTGTCCCCACATTATCTTCTTTAATCGGTTTATGTTTTCTGAATTGTATTATGATTAATCCCACAAGAATCCAGAATAATTCTCTAAGTCTGTTAATCAAACCAACATATACACCGATTCCATGGGAATATTTCAGCAGATCCATTATAAAGAATAAACTCCCTTCGCGAACGCCTAAGGTCATCGGTATAAAGAAAAAAAGATTGATCAATAAAGAGGAGAAAGCATTAATCAGAATTGCTTCCGTGAAAGAGATTTGTATTCCAATCGACCACAATATGAATATGAACTCCAATGATGCAGTTATTCGTGCAATAAGTTCAACCAGCAGCGAGCCATAAAAATATTTTTTTTGATTATTATAAAGATCAACTATCTGCTGATCAATAATTCCCGGCGTTTCATCTTTTATTCCTAATCGGCTGATTATTTTTTGTGAGAATGGAATCTTATGGATTGAACGGAGGAGCCAATGAATAATTCCATTTTTATGTCTTGACAGAAAAAAAATTATTCCCGCAGTTGAGATTACTAAAATTATCACAGATATAAATTTCAACTCTGTATTCAATGGAACGGTAAATGGAATAATTATAATCCCTATCATCCAGAAACCAAACGATGAGAGGAAATGAAGCATGGTATATAAGACAACCGAGGCAATAGATGAATGTAAACCTATTTTATTTTTCAACGCCCATATTTTGTACGGTTCACCGCCAAGATTGATACCAGGGGTAATATAATTGATCGCAAATCCACTCAAGGAAACGGAGAGTACTTCCTTAAAGGGGATTCTTTTATTTCGGACATTCAAAATAAAATAGAATGCAATTGAATTAAGAAGATAAACGATCAGCCAGGTTCCGATTATTGCTAAAAACCACCAACCGGTCTTTCCGATGTTGATTATTACACTGGCAAAGCTGTACTCGTTTACTAAAAACGCCAGCACGAAAAATCCGACTAATAGAAAAAATATTTTTACTTTCTTTTCTATCTTCATATATCAAGCAAGTACATTTCCGTTTATGTCCTGACTTTCTTTCGAAAGATGTTTTACAGTAATTAAGTAAATTGTTTTGCAGTTCAATTCATGACGAGTTACCATATAAACGAATAGAAGATTTAATATGGTTAATTCGAATAAGAAGTAAGTGATCGGTTCAGCAATAAGAATACTAATAAACAAAACAAACATTCTGGTATTTGTAGTTAAGATGTTGAAATATTTCATCAAAGGTTTATTTCTCAAATGATAGAGTTGACTTACATACTCTGGCAGATCTCCTTCATATTTTCTGCTTATTATCCGGTAAAGATTAATAAGATTTTTTGAGAGCAATTGCTGCTGCACCGTGTAGTTTATATAAACTCTCATTAAGAATTTTTTTACAAAATTATTTATCCATGTAAGATTTTTATATTCCTCTTTCAATGCTGAGGCGTCATCTATTTCACTCTTATTTTTCCCATAAATGAAATACAGGAAATGATTGCGGTAGTAATCGGAATATGCTGATTGAAATGAATGGCTAATGCCGGCAAGAAGAATTAACAGAAAGAACTCAGGCGAGATGCCATCGTTGAGTAATCTGAAATAAAGGTGCAAATAAATACTCATGAACCATAAATTGCCGCCTAAACCGTCTAAAATTCTGCCGTATCTACTTTTGGTATTAGTCATTCGCGCAAGCTGCCCGTCTGCACTATCCATTGCGTTTGCAATAATTAGTAACATAATTCCGAATAGATTAGTAGAAAGTGAATTGTAGTAAAAAAGATGCCCGGCAATTATTCCTAAGAAGATACTTGCAATCGTAATTTGATTTGGTGTAAATCTCAATTTGTATGATAGCTTTGCAATTACATAACCAAAAGGTCTATAAAAAATTATGTCAATCAGCTCTTCAGTCTCTTTGGATTTGTAAGTCGATTCTATTTTAGTATTTCCCGTCATAACTTCTCTTCCTTTATTTATTTACATCGTAATGTGTTTCAACTGAATCAGTGTTTTCCACAGCGCGGCTAATGATTGCTTCAGCAATTATTTTGCTTGCTACATTTCTAACCGGTGCATAGCTCGGCCAGTCATTTATATCGATAAAAACTATTGATCCGTTGCGTTGAATTATAGCATCACCACCGTAAACAATTACACCCAATTTCTCTGCTGCCAGTGCAGCGAGCTCACGTAAGTGATCCTCACTGAACTTATAATTATTGTTTCCATTTTGATAGTACCAGTGAAAAAAAGTTGTACCTAAAACCGAATAAAATTTTATAACATCGCCTTCAATGTGCTCTTGAAGCAATGCTTCACGGATCCCACGATTGGCAAACTCTTTCAATAAAAAATTTATTTCTTCATCTCTATATGCCGGGGTAACGTCTTCCCTATGTATTGCGTGCACATCTCCACGTTTGACCCAAATTTTTCTTTCACTCAATTGTGAGATTTTGAATTGATCTTTAGAATTGGTTTTAACAATGATACTTTTGGGAAATGGTAGATTGCTTTCAACAAGTTTTTGATACATACTGCTTCTATAACAATTCAAAGTCGATTGCGGCGGATTAATAATGGTTACTCCGTTTTTTTGCAATTGAGTCAATTTATTAATCGAGTCTTCTCCCCTTGCCATAGAAAAAATTATTTCATCATTAATCTCTTCGATATCAGCATCTTCTTCCGAATATAGATTCACACTTGCGCCAAGTTTAATAAGCTCCTGTGCGGTCTTTAGAAATATCAGTGCGTCGTTTGTAGTTTGATTTGGAGAATATTTACGGCTTCTTTTTATTCCAGCGATTTGTAATTTCATTTTATATCATTTGCAGATTAAAATAGAGAAACATTTATATATCTTTCGGGATTTTCTTTTATATCGGTTATCAATGAGTTCAGCTCATCAATAAGAGAGTTAAGTTTTATATAAAGAGTTTTATCATTTAAAGAACCGCCGATAAGTGTACTATCATTTTCAGTCTTTTTAACAATTGTGTTTAATCCGTTCGTTAAATCGTTGAGGTTATTGTAAAACGAGTCATCTCTTAAAAATTTACCGAGAGTTCCTTTTCCAGAAGCGAGTGAATCTGTGAGCCTTCTTAAATTATATGTTATAACAGCAAGATCATTGTAAAGATTTGGCTCGTTTACCAATCTGCCAATCGAACCTTTGGATGAATTGACAGATAAAACAATGGCGGATATATTCTCGAGCAGCACATTCAATTTATTTATTGCGGAATCGTCAACTAATAATTTACCGATAGTGCTGTTGCCTGTTGAGACATCGCCGGTTATACTTTTTATATCAGTTGCTATCCCGTCTATTTTTTGAAGTATCGGCTCAACAACTGAGCCGGCAGTTTCAATTGAAAAGAATTCTTTGACTGGCAGGAAATCCCCGTCGTGCAATGGTTTTTCATCATGATTACCGAGCGAGATGTTGATCATTTTATCACCAAGCAGACCGAATGTTTCAATTGCCGCCGATGATCCCGTTGTAATCTTTCCGGCGTATTCCTGAAGAAGTGACAGTTCTATTACAATTTTATTTTTATTTTCAACGGGTACGAATCTTATATCTCTTATGCTTCCTATTTTTAATCCTCCGAGTAATACAGACCCCCCTTTCTTTAAACCTTCCGTTTCTTTAACAACAAGATTAAGATTGTAAGTTTTCGAAAAGAGATTTTCTCCAGTGCCTACAATTACAACGAATAAAAATAAAATTACCAGTCCGGAGAAAATTGTATATCCAACTTTCATATTATTTTTTTTTGAATTTACGTTATACATTTACCAGCTCGTACATATTATAACTTGATTTCATTATACGGTCGTGTTTAATTAATCGATAAAAAAATTTATTAACGAACGGATCTTCTGATGTAATTAATTTTTCGATACGACCAGATTCAACAATCGAACCGTCGTTTATAACAATTATTTGTTCTCCTAATTCCACAACGTCGTTCAGTATGTGGGAAACAACAACCGAAGTTGTCCCGCTTTCTTTAAGCTTTTCAATCAGTTCTATAATTGATGCTGAGTTGAGCGGATCAAGTCCGGTAGTCGGTTCATCAAATAGAATGAGCTTGGGGTTGAAAGCTAGAGCGCGTGCAATTGCAATCCGTTTCTTCATTCCCCCGCTTAATTCTTCCGGATATAGGTCTCCTGTCCCATCCATATTTACAAAGTTCAGCAGCCGTTCCGATATTTCTTTCAATTCATGATCAGTTAAACTTTTTCGCTCTGGTAGAAAGTATAGAATATTTTCAGTTACAGATAATGAATCGAACAAAGCATTACTTTGAAAAACTATCCCTATTTTCTTCCGCATAGTTTGATATTCGCTTTCACACATTTTAAAAATATCTTTGCCGTTAAAAAATATTTCACCGGAATCCGGTCTCCATAATCCTGCAATGATTTTTAGAATAGAACTTTTGCCGGCTCCGCTCGGTCCTACAATTACAGTAGTTAAATTATTTTCTATCGTGAAAGAGACATTTTCTAAAATGAGTTTTTCACCAAATGAAAGAGATATATTTTTCAGTTCTACCATTGTTATAATACTTCCCAGACAATTTTTGTAAATATGAAATCGAGGATTAATATTACAATTGAAGAATAAACTACAGCGTTAATTGTGTTTTTACCGAGACCGGTAGTACCGCCCTTGGTTCTAAGTCCGAAGTAGCAGCTTATTGTAGAAATGAAAAAACCAAAGAAGAAAGGTTTTGCAAAACCAACAAATAAATCTTTCATTTTTAATGCATTGACTGCGGTGTCCCAAAACCACGCTAACTCGATTTGAAAAGTTTGATAAGCAATTAACATTCCCCCAAAAATTCCGGTAATGTCGGCTATCAAAGTCAGCGGTAAGAACATTATTAAAGCGGCAACTGTTCTTGGTAAAACCAATTTATGAACCGGATTGAATCCAAAGGCAGTCAATGCATCAATCTGATCGCTCAGCTTCATCGCACCGATCTCTGATGAATTTTTTGCGCCGGTTCTCGCCGCCAATAAAAGTCCGGTTACTACCGGGCCTAATTCTCTAACCATACCGAGTGACACGGTTCTGCTAATCAGCGATGTAGCACCAAAAATTTTTAATTGATGACCGGTTTCTATTGCTAAGATTACTCCGGAAAATAATCCTCCCAATAAAACCAGAGGCAATGCTTTCGAGCCGATCAGATACATTTCGGTTAATGTTTCATCCCAACTATCTCTTATAGTTTTAATTCCAGATAAGAGATCGCGAATGATTAATCCAAACTCTTCAAAGTCATATATCAAATTTCTGAATGCCGTCATTCGGTTTAGCTATCTCTTATTAGAGACTTCTGAATTATTCTTTACTAGCCATTCTGAACGAAGTGAAGAATCTCAGTTTAGCTTAAAATCGAGATATTTCGCTTTGCTCAATATGACAAAATTCAATTGTTCAGAAGTCTCTATTAATTATTTTTTAAAATTTCTTCTGCTTTTATGATGTCACTTCGATGATCAACATCAATAATTCTTGAGAATGGGAAAATTTGAAACCTAAATTTCCTCCTAATCAGAAAGCGTAAAAAATTTCGCAGTCGATTTGTATTCTCATCCAATGCTTCTTCAATTTCTTTTTTGATTTCTTTTTTGAAGAGATACAATCCGCCTGTAACGAATACATAATTTTGGTCTGAGTCATCGAAATCGATTACTCTCTTTTTTTTATCAAGATTTATGTATAACGGTTTTTCGTCGTCTATAAAATCAGTTGCAGCAACTATCACATCCGCATCAGAATTGTTCATCCCATATTCTACGAAAGATTTAAATTCATCTTCTCTGAAGATTGAATCGGCGGTGGCAATTAAAAATGGGGGAGCTATATATTGTGACAATTCCTTCAGACTGTGGAAAGAACTTGCAGTTGTTTTTACTACTAAATTTATTTTATTCGAACCATTGTATGATTTAAGGTATGATTCAAGATCTTTCAATTGTTCGTTGACGATACAGTTTATTTTATCAGCTCCACTATTGATTGCCGTATCGATAATCCACTTAATTAATGGTTTACCGTGAATCGGAATCATCGGTTTTGAGGTTTGAATTCCCTCGGCTTTTAATCTTGAACCTTCGCCGGCGGCAATAATACCGACCTCAAATTTTGTTTTCTTAGTTTTACTTTTTTGCATCATTACTATTGATATTTTTCTCTCTAAATATTTTTTGTGAATTATCTTAAAAAGCTTCCTGAATAGTAAAATAAACATATGTCCCCTCACGCGATTGAGCGATATCGAGCCGGACATTGAGATGCTGTTCTTTATCTAACATATATCTTAATCCAGCTCCGCCGGCAATTTTTAAATCACTTAAACTGAATTCGGAAAATTTTGGAAAGACCTGACCAACCCCGGCAAATACTGATACACCGATTCTCCAAAATAAAGGGCTCCTATATTCTGCCTGAACAGCCCACAAATTTTTATCCAGGTATTTTCCCATCGGGTAGCCGCGCATCATTTGATGGCTTCCGAGTTTCGGCAGCATTTGAATCGGTACATCGCCGGCTGTGCTATTAAATAAAGTATTGAGAGCAAGTACTTGCCCTTTTGCAATACTGATATAGTAACGTATGTCAAGATCAAAGCGGAAAAAATTTACATCACTTCCAATCAATTTGTTGAAATAGAGACCTTTCATATCGGCAAAGATTCCTTTGGTGGGAAAGAATAGACTATCACGATGATCAAGGATAAATTCTAAACCTAATCCTGATGTGGAAACACCTAAAGAGCCGAGCAGATTTCCTTTAATAATTACTCCATCCGGGTCATAATCTGCAAGAGTGAATTTTTCGAACCAGAAGTATGGGCCGATATATATATCTTTTATAACCGAGGCAAGAAAATCTAGCTTGATTCTGTACTGGTTGTAAGTAACATTTTCACTCACTTTCGTTGAAGGATCAGTACCAATTCCCCAAAATAGATCGGGTGTATGATAGTATGATGCTTCAAGATCAAACCGGGAATCATTTTTGCCGAAAAACCGGTTAACTCTTATACTCCCTTGAATCTGTTTTTTAGTTGAATATGTGCCGTATCCGCCAATGATGTCGGGAAATCTATCGGAATTATCGGGATCAGGATTATTGTAATATAGAAACGCTGCACCGAAGGCATATCCTGTTGAAGGAAGATAAAACAAAACCGGGACAGGGTAAAATCCGACTTTACTTACTTTAATACTTTCTTCGATGGATTGACCGCATGATTTTTCTGTAATAGTTATCAACCCGGCAATCAATATGAAATATTTAAATATATTTTTTTTCATCATTCAGCTACATAAAAAATCATAATTTCTCCGAACCAAAGATTTCTTCTTTGCGGAGTTCTTGTAATTCTGGCTTAATTACATTTTTAAATTTTTCTTTTTGATCCCTACTCAATTGATTTTCAGCTTTCTTTATTAAGCCCTTTATTCTCGATATTTTTTCGTCTCTTCCTCTTTTTACTTTTATCTTTTCAAAGAAGCCGGGTTCATCATCATTCTTTACTCTTTCCTTTAATCCATTAATTATTTTTTTGTCATCCTCCAATATCAATTCAATTTCTTTAACAATATTTATTATCGCATTGTACTGACTTTCATTCAACGACAAATACTCTTTAACTTTTTCAACTTCCGTTAATGAAATTTTTTCTTGTGCAGTCAAAAGAGCGGAAGTTGTTAAAAAAATTGAGAAAAAAAATATTTTTGTATTCATAGCTTTTCCTTCAGTTCAGTAAAATTTCTTTTAGACAACAACACTGAAATAGTGACTATCAACCATAGAGACGATCGCAATATCATTGCATTAACGCTATGCGTTGAAACAGCGGAACTAATGAAATAGAGCAAACTAACTGTAACTAATGTGCTGATATGAAAGAGAGCGACAATTGTTGAATATTTCAATGAATTTTTCTGCCGCCGGAATATCTGAACTCCGACATAGATTCCGACTACACCCATTATAACATTATAAATCAATAACGGAGTAAAAACGATGTAATCCGGAATCGATAATCTCAAAAGTACTTGTGAACCTTCCGCAAGTGAAAGTCCACTGAATACTATTGCAACTGTTGCGGCAATTCTATCTGCTATTTTTTTCATATTCTTTCCTGATGCTTTAATCTCATATAGATTGTTTTATATAAAACCTAATTGCAGAATTAGCATCTTGGGTATCAGGAAAATTTTCATAGTCCCCGTATCTTTCATAAAGTAAAAAATCCAGACCCAACGATGTTTTCGAAAATAAATTGTAAGTAAAACCCACATTAAGCAATCCTACAAATTCTTCGCTCTCTGCGCCGCTAAGGGTATGAATCCAATATCTTTTGTAGTTGGCATAAAAATCACCAAACTCTTTGAAAGAAAATTTAAATCCCACTTTTCCGCTTGCACCGGGACCAATGTTATAATCTTTTCCGTATTCAACAGAGTATAGGGAATTTGTCGCGCCCATTAGAATGGCAGATAATCCCAAATAATTTTGCATAGAAATTGCGGGAGTGATTGGTATTGTATTGATTATTTGTCCCGATACACTTGTTGCTGAAAGTTTATAAACGGTATTAATGAGAATATCTACTTCTTTGTAAATCCCGATTATATTTTTTGAAGTGTTGAAGAGTTTAATATTATCATCCCATATTACGCCGCTGGCAAGAATTCCTACAATGTTATCATCTGGTGTGAAATTTATTTCTGCATGAAGAGAGAAATAATCGAAAGGTTCTTTATGATTTTTAACATCGAATTGATTACCGTAATTTAAATCTGTTCTGAAGGAAGCATACGTTCTGCTGTTGTTTATCTTTCTACTGAAAAAAACATTATGCGCGCCAACAGAAACAACTGCTTTGAAACTTTGCTTTTCTTTTTTTATACCATTCTTCCACATATCACCTCTAATTAATCGGTTGAATCCTTTCATAGGAGAGATAACCGTAGATGATAATTCCCGAAGAAATCTTTCAAAACCGGTTGCACTTTCATCAATAATTAAATCAGAAACCCTGAAAGAAATTTCGCCCAAAATTATTCCGGTTACAGGTGTATTCACTATATCATTATAAGAGGGTGGTTCATTTTCCATAAAATATTCCCACATCAAACTCCCTCCAAAAGCATAAGGAGCAGATTCCCAGAAACTTGATCCGTTAGAGCGTGCCGCGTTAAAATAATTTGAGCCATGGTACGGATGCAAGAATTGATTCATCAAGTAACCATCGACATCCCATTCAAATCCATTTTTGAAATTATTTTTTATGGTTTCCCAGCTAATTTCCGACCATCCTTCGCTTGTTAAATACCTATTAAAAGCCCAGACACCTAGATTAAGACCAACAACTTCGGCGGCTGGTAATAGATAATTTTTTTCGTTTTCAATTTTTGATGCTATCGAATCTTTTTCAAAAACAGTTTCACTTTTTGAAAGTCCGGATGGTAATTCAGTTTCGGCAAGTAATTGCGCTGTAGAAATTGAATTCAGATTCACCATAAAGAAAAAGAGACTTGATGTAATAAAAAATTTCATTTCATTAATCCTATTAATTATTATTTTTCTGTTAATCATTTTTGTTTGATTGAAATTTATCAATCGATTTTTTTGCTGAATCTTAATGCACTGAAAATCAGAATTGTTACACCCATCAAAAAAAGTATAAGCGTTTCAAACCATAAGGACGAAAAGCCAATTCCCTTCAAAACTATTCCGCGTAGAATAGTAATAAAATACCTTAACGGAATTAAGTAGGTAATATATTGAACAACGGGGGGCATGTTTTCAATAGGGAATGCAAATCCCGAAAGGTAAATCATAGGCATCATGAGGGCGAATACTGATGCCATCATCGCTTGTTGCTGTGTCTTTGAAACTGTTGAAATAAATAGTCCGATTCCTAGATTAGACAAAACAAACAGAAGTGCGGTAAACAAGAGATAAATCTTACTACCGCGTACAACTATTCCAAACCATTGGGTCATAATTACCATAACAATTAATAGCACAACAAAACCAATCAATGTGAAGGGAATTAGTTTTCCGATTAGGAGCTGTGAGGGTTTTAGGGGTGTTACAATTAATTGTTCCAAAGTTCCAATTTCTCTTTCGCGTACAATTGCCATCGACATTAATGAAATAGTTGAAATCATTAATATCAATCCAAGTATTCCCGGTACCATATAATTTCTTGTTTTCATTTCGGGATTGTACCACACACGAACCTCTGGAGAAATAGAACCATTTAAAGAAATTTTTATTCCATATTTATCTTTTGCCTCCGAAACAACATACTGAGAATACTTTGTTGCGATTCCCTGAATATATCCCAATGCAATTGAAGCCTTATTCCCGTCGGAACCTTCGAATAATGTTTGAAGTGGTGCAGTTTCGCGTCTGCTGATTTTCTTTTCGAAGTCTTTAGGAATAACAATCGCTACAAGTGTTTTACCGTTATCGAGCAGCTCTGTAACTTCGTCGTAACTTTCAACATAATAATCAATCATGAAATATCCGGATTGTTCGAATCGCTGAATAAATTCGCGGCTGGTAGCGGTTTTATCAAGATCATAAATCGTAGTGTGAACAATATTAACATCCATATTTGCTGCATATCCTAAAAAGATGAGCTGAAGGATAGGTGCCATAAAAATTATAACTAGCATCTTCTTATCGCGCTTTACCTGAAGTAGTTCTTTTATAATAAATTGAAAAATCGTTTTCATAATTCTCACTTATTTTTTGATTTTTTATCAGCTAATGTTGCAAGAACAATAAAGACAGTTCCGAAGATTCCGAGATAAATCAATTGATCCCAGAATGCACCAAGACCAGCTCCGCGAAGAAGAATAGCTCTAAGAATCACTATATAAAATTTTGCGGGTGTTATATTCGTAAGTATTTGAATTGCAGCGGGCATGCTTTCAATAGGAAAAATAAATCCAGACAAAATTAACGACGGTAATAATGAAGTAACATTTGCGGCTTGAAATGCAACTTGCTGTGAATCTGCAATTGTAGAAATGAATATTCCTAAACTTAGGGCCGCAAATAGAAATGCAAATGTGCCAAGCAGTAATAATAGAATATTTCCTTTTATTGCTATTCCGAAAAGGATATAACCGGCTAAAAGAACTATTGTGGCATTTATCAATGAAATAACTATATAAGGAATTGTTTTCCCGATTATGAATTCAATAGAAGATAAAGGTGAAACATTGATCTGCTCAATTGTCCCCCTCTCTTTTTCCCGAACAATAGAAAGTGAAATTGATATTACGGCAGTAATTATCAAAATCATTCCCATTAAACCAGGAATTAAAAAGCGCGTGGATTGTAAATCGGGATTAAACCAGAATCTTGGCTGAAGATCGATGGGTACGTACATTTTTTTACCGGTAACAGCCAAATACTCCTTTGTCAATTCAAGAGAATAACTGTAGGTTGCAGCGTTCACATAATTTTGAATTACATTTGCAGAGTTCCCGTCAACACCGTCTACCAAAAATTGAATTTTGGCTTCTTGCTTAGTATTTATTTTCTTAGATAAATCGTT
>DYHC01000012.1:14768-16082 GCA_020724325.1 Melioribacter roseus | reverse complement strand
CAGGATATGTAATCTATGATGCTGTGGGCTGCGATAAATGCAACCAAACAGGATATAAAGGAAGAATGGCTATACACGAAGCTCTTTACTTTACTAAGGAAATTAGGAGGCAAATTGTGCGCTCTGGCGAAGAAGTAGATGAAGAAGCAATTCGTGAACAGGCAAGAAAAGACGGAACTGTTAGTTTGAGAGACTCCGGCTTCGAAAAAGTAAAACTTGGTTTAACATCTATACAAGAAGTGATTGGCGCTACAATGGAGGATTAGTTTATCACAAAAAACGTGAATAACTTATCTTTTTCCTATATTGCAAAAAGGAAACGGCAAAATAATATTTACACAGAAATTCGGTAATTGTTGATGGTAGAACAAGCTAAACAAATCCTTTCCACATTTGCCAGGCAAATTCCCCCAACCGTTTTTGGACCAGAACGTGTTCGCTTTATAATTGATAACATCGATAGAATGACCCAGGAAGAAAAAATTCAATTACTTAACCTGGCTAATTATATCTTAACTACTATGTTAGAACGTAATGCTTCCGATGTTGAAATTGGAGGCTTCGGCACTCAAAATTTTGTTTGGTTCAGGGTTTATGGTAAAAAAGAACGTGTTAAAGAATTACCTCAATTCACAATTGATGAAGCTTCCACACTTATTGTATCTTTACTTAATAAAAATCAGTGTCAGTATTTACTTCAGAATAGAAATCTCGATTTCAGCTACACTTATAAACTAGATAAAATTTCCCGCTATGTTAGATTTAGAGCCGATGCTTATTTTGATCTCGATTCCCTTGCGTTAAATATGCGTGCAATTCAAGCAGCAGTCAGACCTATTGAATCCCTCGATTTTCATCCGTACGCTATTAAAACGATGAGTCATAATTTCATAAAATTTGGTTTATCATTAATTACCGGAATTACCGGAAGCGGTAAATCTTCTACTCTTGATGCTATTATTGATTTTCATAACCAGTTTGACCCCTGTCATATTGTTATTATTGCTGCTCCGGTTGAATTTGTACATTCATCCAAAATTTCGATAATTAAGCATAGAGAAGTCGGTAAAGATGTACTCTCTTTCAAAGAAGGAGTAATTCAATCTTTACGTCAGGATCCCGATATAATTGTAATAGGCGAAATGCGGGACCCTGATACTATTTTGGCTGCTTTAGAGGTAACAGATACAGGTCATAAGGTATTTTCTACCTTACATACTTCTTCAGCTGTGGAATCGATAGACCGTATAATTGCTGAAGTTAACCCTGAGGAGCAGGAAAGAGTAAGGAATAGATTGGCAGACGTTTTGATAA
>DYHC01000012.1:11683-14758 GCA_020724325.1 Melioribacter roseus | reverse complement strand
TTGTATCACAAAAACTGGTTCCGAGTCTGGATGGAAAGAGGGTTTTAGCTAAGGAAGTCCTTATTGTTACTCCAAGTGTTAAAGCAGCTATTAAAAATAATAACACGAGTGAAATTTATATGATGATTAATCAGGGAGGGCAGCAGGGAATGGTTACAATGGAACAGGATTTGTTAAGACTTTTTATGGATAAGAGAATATCTAAGGAAAATGCAATTGCTTATTCAAATAATAAAACCAGAATACTTCAATTAATGAAGGGTGCTTAACTGAGTGAAACCTATTGTCTGTATATATTGCGAAGGAACTGATACTAAAGTTGCCGTTGTTACAAAAGAGAAGGGCACTATTAAAATAGCCCGTGTTGCATCTTTAACAATGTCATCTTCTCTACAAAATATTTCTAGAAGACAATCTTATTCAGAGCTTGATAATTCTCTTCCGGCAGCAGATAACCTTTCATTTGAAAGTTTAGATGAAGCGGCACATGAAGAACCTGTTAGTGATTCTTCAGATGTCGGATTGCTTCAATCCTCGTTATTCGGATTAAAGTTAAGCCAGCACCAATTCATTCCAGTTGTTACCGAGCCGGTTGTAAATTACCACATGTACGATGGACCGCGCGATGATAACCGAAAAAAGCTTCTGCAGCTCGTTGCTAACGATATTCAAACGGTTAAAGGTATTACAGTAGAACTAGATTCTGTTGATGTTACAGAGCTGAATGATAAGGCAATGTTAAGCGTATTTATTGAAGGCGAAATTCCGTGTGTTCATCTTGTTAATCTGCTTGCTAATTATAATAACAGAAGATATTTCAAAATTCCTACTGTAAAAACGGCTGAATTATCCTTAGCATATTACGTAAGTAAAACAAACAAATTTTTTCCTGAGGATAACACGCTTATAATTTATATCGGCAAAGAATACAGTAAATTAATTTTTTTAGATGGACAAAAGCTGAAACATATTGGCGCCACTCTCGATATTGGAACCAAAAATCTTCACACTTACGATGTTTATTTTTCTAAGATCCTGCTCGAGATGGAAAACGGCGGAATACCGAAACTTGATAATATTATTTTATGCGGAGAAGACCGTTCAGAAAATTTGATCTTATCCTTCTTCGGTACTTTCCCGGAAGCAAACGTAAGCGAACTGAAGTTTGATAACTTCGATACATCTCTAATTACTGACGAAGATGCTAAAAACCTTGCTCTCTATGCAATTCCTATCTCATCTGCAATTGAATATTTTGACGAATTAGATAAACTTCATGTAGGTGTTAATTTTCTTCCCAAGTATGTTCAGGAAAGGCAAAAGTTTTTTCAATTTGGATGGCACAGCTATGCAATACTTCCTTTATTATTCGGGGCTACGTTCTTTTTTACATTTCAAATTCTATCCAGTTACCGCGAAATAAAGGACCTCGATTTTGAAATTGAAAGATTGACTTCACTCCAACAGCAAAACCAGGCACTCGTTGAAGAAATTGCTCCTCTCGAACGGCGTATTAACAGCTTCGATGCTACCCAAACAATATTAGATTCGGCTGTTATCGGTTCCGGAATATGGAATAGTACTTTAGTAAACATTTCCGATTTTATTGAACGAAGAAGAAACTTCTGGTTAACTAGATTAGAATCTGTTTCCTCTGACGAAATAAAAATTAACGGATACTCGCTTTCAAGAAGTGTACTTACTGAATTTGCCCAAAGTAATAATACTGCTCTTCTCAAATTTATTAACTACGAACCGTTAAGAGAAAAGAGCGCATTTGCTTATACAATTAATTTTAAACCGGGACAGGATACCGTTACAACAAAATGACAAGCAAAGTAAAAAATACTATCATTATGGTCTTTATACTTATAGCAATTGTTGCTGGCGGCTCTCTTTTTAATTATGTTTTCCTAAAGGGTAAAATTGCCGATCGGGAAGCTAAGGTTAAAGATCTTAAATTATTCCAGCTTAATACCGAGGAACTTGAACAACAGCTTGTTACTTTGAAAACAAAAGTAGTTCAGCTCGATTCTATCCTGGAAAATAGAAAGTACAACATCCCGTTCAATTTACCGCAGTCGGATTTTTTTGATTTTGTTAATAAAGTCAGCTATTCATTTTCTCCCGATTCCTATGTAAATATTGAATTTAATGATATGGAAGTAGGTGCTAATTTTAATATCTACAACTATACATTAAACGGAATAGCCGAATTCAATGATCTCAACCTTCTTATTTATGCTATTGAAGAAAGTAAATTGCTAAAAAAGATTTCATTTGTTGATATTTCCAATAATGTAAAAGTAGATGCTGACGGAACACCTCATTTCCTGGTTAATTACAAATTCAAAGTTGCAGTATACTATTCGAACGACGATCGGTTTTTTGTCAAGAATTTCAAAGAGAATTCACTTGTGCCTAATCCTGTTTACGATATATTCTATCCTTTAATTAGAAATGAAATTCCGCCTAATAAAGACGGATTGCTCGATGTTCAATCTGCTTCGTTGCTGGCATTAATTCCTGACGGGGCATTTCTTGCCGATGCAAACGGAAATACTTACTTGTTGTGGGAAGGGGATAAAGTTTATTTAGGTTATTTAACTAATATAAATTACCAGACCAACGAGGTAAGCTTTGTTCTTAATAAAGGCGGAATTATTGAACCAGTTACATTGAAACTCGATAAAGAAAAAAAGCAGAGTAAATAAAATGAAAAAGTTAATTACTATTTGTCTGTTTATAACTTTGTTTGCAGATATTGATGCTCAGATTGATCTGAAACAAAAACTTCAAGGGTATGTTAATCCGAATGAATTAGTAACACTATCGGAAAATATCCCCTTCGACCAGGCTATTCAGGTCTTAAGTACGGTAAGCGAAAAAATAACAGGAAAAAGAATTGTATCAACTGCTGCTTTAACTGCTCCTATTGGAGTTGAACTCGATAAGATTCAATATAAGAAAGCTCTTTTTATAATTGCCCAGTATCATAACTTAATGGTTGAAGAAACAGAAGCTGTTGTAGTAGTAAAGAAAAAAGATACGGGCAAAGAACAATTAACAGCAGAA
>DYHC01000012.1:4889-11673 GCA_020724325.1 Melioribacter roseus | reverse complement strand
GTATATGCATCGGTTGACGACCGCGAAGTTAAAATAACCGCTCTTATGTTCGAAGCTAATGTTTCTGAGATGCAGGAACGCGGAATTAACTGGCAGTTTTTATTATCGAGAGCGGGACTTACCATTGGAGGTGATTTCACCAGCATTCAGGAACAACAGCAGCAATCTGCAGGTACTACAGCGCAAGTTCAGCAGAAACCACCCGCATTCGATCTAACTAGTGAATCTACTTTTGAAATGGGAAAGTTCAAAGGGAATGCAACCGCTCTCTTCAGATTTTTTGAATCCGAAAATCTTGGCGAGATTTTTGCCCGCCCAACGGTTACCGTTAGAAATAATATTCAGGGCAGGGCGCAGGTAGGTTCCGACTTTTCTATAAAGGAAAGGGACTTTGCCGGAAACTTAATTGATAAATTCTATTCCACCGGCACAATTATAGAAGTAACACCTCACATTTATAATGAAGACGGAATCGATTATATTTTATTGCGCTTAAAAGTTGAGCGCAGTTCTGCAATACCCGATGTTATAAGCACAGAAATTAGAAAGACTGAAGCAAATACAAGTGTTATGCTCCTCGATGGCGAGGAAACTGCAATTGGAGGGCTGATAGTTTTTGAACAGACTACCGTTAGAAGAGGAATACCTATTCTAAAAGATCTGCCCTGGTGGGTACTCGGAATTAGATACTTAGCCGGTTATGATTCTAAAGAAGTAGCTAAAAAAGAAATTATTATGCTCATTAAAGCAGAAATTCTTCCTTCGTTAAAAGAAAGAGTTTCGAGACAGAAAGAAAGCGATATTCTGAAAAAACAATTGCAGGAAAATTCTGAAGCGTTAGAAAAAATTAAATCGCAGCTTAAGAAGAACGAAGAAGATAAATAGTGAACAAAATTATTTCTAATTCTTAATTCGAATATTTTCTTAAAAAACTATAATGAAGCAATCTAATTATGACTCTTCATGTTCGTCTGATATTAATTACGTTTGTAATTCTTATTGTCGCATCGTTTACAACCACGTTAATATACTATAAACTTACCGGACAGCTTTTATCCAAATATCAATCTCAAAATATTCTTGACTCTACCAACGATTTTGTTTTTACTTTTCAGAATTTATTAGAGCAGTTGGACGAAGACTTTAATGAGTTATCTCCTCATCTACGGGATTTTAAGAACGTTAACTTAGATTCAACCGGCATCGATTTTATATTTACACTTGTTAATGATTCATTAATAAGTAATTCAGAATTCCGTGTTAAGACAAATACTTTCCTCAATTTCCGTTCGAGGTCGTTCAGACAATTATTTACCGATAATCCTAGTATTGTGCTCAGGTATAATAGTCTGAATAACGGAAAAATCTACTACTACGGTTTCATTATTACATCCAATTTCCTTGATAATGTAAGCGAAAAAATAAGAGCAGATATTGCACTTATTATTAACAATACTCCTTTTGAAATTTCCAGGTCCAACAAAAATCAAAATTATCTTTTAAGCATTATAAATGCTGTTGAGAATCTTAAATTCAAGAACAACTATGATCTCTACAGCGAGGAATTAGAAACAACCGATTTTGAATCAGCTAAAATTGTTCCTCATCAAATTCTTACTCCCGGCGGGAAAATAGGTTTTATTATTTTCAGTACATTTCAGGAGGGTGTCAGTTTCAGAGAAACATTAAAAAGTGTAATGTTCATAATCGTTATTTCTGGTAGTGCGCTTACGTTTATTATTGTTTTACTTTTTACAGCTAAACTTAGAAAACAGATCGGATTATTGAGCGAGACAGCCGAAATAATTAAGCGGGGCAATTTGCAGCATAGGGTTCAGATAATTTCTAAAGATGAAGTAGGCAAACTTGGCGAAACGTTTAATTCCATGCTTGATGAAATTAACCGCAAAGAGTTAGCTGAAAAAGAATACACAGAATTTATTACACTCCTTAATCAAAACCCAACGTTAAAAGAAATATCTGAAGCTGCGCTTACAAAAATAATTAAATCTACTAACCTTGCATTTGGAGTTCTATACCTGGTAGAAGAAAATAAACTTAGGTTAATTTCTTCATCCGGCGTTGGTAAAAATATTGTCCAGCCGATTCAAAGCATGAATCTTTACAGCAATGCAATAGAGAATAAAGAACTTGTGGAGTTTAATTTTCAAGATAATTTTCCGGAGATTAAGACCGGACTTACATCGGTAAAATTGAAATACGTTTTAATTTATCCTATAATAAACAACAAAGAAACAATTGCAATACTCGAGCTTGCTTCGGAATCTGAACCTGGAAGTAAAATAAAAGAATACATTAATAATATTAATGAACAGCTGGCTATCGGTTTGGTTAATGCAAGATCACTGGAACAGCTCGAAAATTTTGTTAACGAACTGAAACGGCTTAATGAGGAATATCAAAAGCAGAACAGACAGATTTTGGAACAGAATGAAGAGCTTAAAGAACTTCACAAACAGATTAATGAAAAGGCAGTTGAACTGGAAAAGCAGCGCTTAAAAGCTGTTGAGCTTACTAAAGTTAAATCTCAATTCCTTGCAAGCATGTCTCATGAATTACGAACTCCGCTTATTTCTATACTCGGTTTAACCGAACTGGTTTTGAAAGATGATATTACGCCGGAAAAATCCAAGGATAGACTTAACATCGTTTTTCGTAACGGCAAAAAACTTTTAGGAATGATTACAAATATTTTAGAGTTCTCAAAAATTGAGTCGGGCAAAATTGAAATTAAGAAGGATAATTTCTTGCTTAACGATTTGCTCGAAGAAATAAATCAGAATTTTGAACCGATCGCAAATGAAAAAAAATTAAAATTCGTTGTTCAAAAACCTTCAGGTAAAAATTTTCTTTTAAGTACAGATAAGAGCAAACTGGAACAAATACTTAACAATCTTTTAACCAATGCAGTTAAATTTACTGAAGCAGGGAAAGTAACTTTATCGGTTAGTGTTGAAGGTAAGAAGGATCTTCTTTTTAGCATTTTGGATACAGGAATTGGAATCTCTGAAGAAAATAGGAATTTAATTTTTTCTGAATTCCGTCAAATTGATGGAAGCACTTCAAGAAAATATGGAGGCGCAGGATTAGGATTAACTATTACAAAACGGTATGTAGAAATGCTTGGAGGAAGCATTGATGTTAATAGTAAAGTTAATATGGGAACTGAATTCAACATTTCGTTAAGAGATGTTGTGCTTGATGTTATTGACCTACCGGTTCAGAGTTTCCTCGTACTTGATGAAGAGTCTAACCCCGGTAATTCTACAAAATCCGTATTAATTTATTGTAATAGACCCGAAACAAAAAAGTTAATTGCAGATTACCTCTATTCATACGCTTACAAAATAATTCCATTCGATCCTTATGAAATTCAAAAGCAGCCGGTTATTCCTTCACAGCAAGATTCTATAATTTATTGTTACAACGATAACCAGCAGAATATATGGCAGACAATTCTGAATGTTAAATCTAATTTATCTGCCCAGGATTATGCTACTATAATTATTTCCATTCTCGAAAAAGAAAAAGTTGGGTGGATGCTTCCTCTTCAAGAAATTCTTATTAAACCTCTTACACTAAGCGGGATTAAGTCTGCTATAGCTAAAATAGAATCTTTTGCAGAATCGAAAGTTTCGAAAATCCTTTTTGTCTGCCCCAACAAAGAAGAATATGCAATTACATTTGGTGAAGGAAACTACCGTGATATTGTTAGATATTATAGCGACCCCGAAGATGCATTTAGCGATATAAATAGAGAAACTTTTCAGGTAGTTATAATCGATTTCGATTTCTTTCAGACTGATGCGCTTAGATTATTGTTTAATATTAGCCGCAATAAACTTTCAAAGAACGTCTGCTCGGTTTTCTATTGCAGTAAGGATTTCTCTGCTGTTGATCCAGTTAATTTAAATAGCGAATTAGAACGACTTACACTTAAAAGTAAAAATCATCCGCTTGATGTTCTGAAGGACTTAAAGGACAGATTAAAAATTGAACATAATATAGTTAACCAGAAACTGATTGAGGAAACTAATTATGATAAGTATGCAGAAGAAAGATTAACTAATGTTTCGGATAATAAACATACAATTCTAATAGTAGATGATGACCCGGATACGCTTTTTACAATAGGAGAAATAGTAAAGGAGATGAACTACGATACAATCTTTGCACATAACGGAACAGAATGTATAGTAATGCTTAATCATATAAAACCGGATTTAATTTTACTGGATATAATGATGCCTCAGATGGACGGGTTTGAAACAATCAGAAGAATTAGAAATGATAATCGTTTTTCTTCTTTGCCTGTTATTGCACTTACAGCATATGCAATGCTCGATAATAAAAATGTTGTTACAAAAAACGGTTTTAACGACCTTGTAACTAAGCCTGTTAACTCATCTATGCTTTCAGCCAAAATTAATTTTTACATAAACAGCAAGGTAAGTTTATAATGAAAAAAATTCTTGTAATTGATGATTACCCTGATAATGTATTTCTTATACAGGATCGTTTAGAACGCGAAGGATTTGAAGTATTGAAAGCTTATGACGGAGAAACGGGAATTCAAAAAGCAATTAGTGAAAAACCGGATTTAATTCTTTTGGATATAATGATGCCCGGTGTTTCCGGCTACGATGTTTGCAAGGCATTATATTCGAATGATGAAACAAAACTAATCCCCATTATTCTTCTTACTGCTCTTACCGAAGCCGATAATTTACGAGCCGGACTTCAAGCAGGAGCTTTCGACTATATTAAGAAACCGTTTAATAAGATAGAGCTTATAGCAAGAATTAATTCCGCTCTTAGATTTAGCGAAACGAATAAATTTCTTATCGAAATCGAAAAAATAAAAACGTTTGCCGCTACAGTTGTAACTGCAAATCATGAAATTAAACAGCCGTTAACTCTAATAAATCTTTCTACCACGGCTATAAGAAGAGAGCTAAATAAAGAGACCCCTTCCAACGAAGTTGTTCTAAAGCGGGTTGAATTTATTGAAAATGCTGCAAGAAATATTATTAAGGTTCTTGAAAAAATGGGTTCAATAAAAAAACCGGTAATTACACCGTATGTAAATAACCTTAATATAATAGACTTGAATTCGGATGAGCAGAATACTAACTGATAAGACTCTTTATAACATTCAACATTTCTTCAAAATTGTAGGGCTTTGTAATTACACGGTTAACAAGCTTATTAATTTCTTGGTCTGCGTAATCGCTTTGCGACCCAGTTGCAAGAATTATTGGAACGGCAATTTTCATCTCTTTTATTTTCCTAATGCATGTAATTCCGTCCATATCCGGCATCTTCTGATCTATAATTAAAAGGTCCGGCAAGCTTTCCTTGTTTAGTGATAGTATTACATCTTCTCCGTTCGAAGCAGTTATAACCTTAAAATCGTATGATACAAGAAGCTCTGCAAGCAGCCCTCGTAATATATCTTCATCCTCGGCAATAAGAATTGTTTTGGACTTTAATTCAATTTCCTCGTTTATATTTACAATAGCGGGGAATTTTAATGTAAATTCAGCTCCTTTATTTTTTTCACTTGTCACTTTGATAATGCCGCCGTAATCGTCAACTATTTTCTTTACAATCGAAAGACCAATTCCGCAATTTTTCCTTTTCGATTTAGTAGTAAAGTTATTGTTAAAAATGTAGGGCATAACAGATTGATCAATCCCTTCACCGTTATCGGATATTTTTATTTGAACGAATGTACCGCCGTCAAATAACTTGGGTTCACCGCTTATCGGGCTGGTGTTAGATGTCCATACGTTTATAGTTCCTCTTTCTTTAATTGCTTCCAAAGCATTTATTATAAGGTTCATAAAAACGCGGTAGTAATCCGAATATCTTCCTTCTACAAAAGAAAATTTTGATTCCAGTTTCAGATTAAAAGTTATTTTACCCATAAGCTGAATAGAGATAGTATTAATGAGATCAGTTAAAAGCGTGTTGATGTTTATTCTTTTTCTCTTTAATACTGTACTAGAAGATTCGGAAAGTAAGTCCTCTATAATTTCGGCAGCCATATAAGTACCGTTCTCAATGCTGCTTAGTAGTGGTGTTACATCTTCAGGGTTAGATACTTTTTTCTTAAGAAGCTCAACGCTGTTTAATATTCTAGTAAGAATGTTATTCAGGTCGTGTGCAATATGACTTACGGGTGCCGTCTCTTCTTTATGCTGCATTCTATTTCAAATTATATTTAATAATTTTTGAATAGAGGGTTTTTTGACTTATTCCTAAAACTCTGGATGTATTTTCCCGGTTCCAGTTATGCTGATCCAGCGCAAGTTTTATATGGGATTTTTCCAGCTCTTCAAGAGAAAGAAGAGAGCCGTCTTTTTTTACGAAATTCGAAAAATCAAAATCGTCCTTAGGAATGTTCAAATCCTTTGGCAGTATAAGGTCGCCGTCAGAAAAAATAATCGCTCTCTCTATAATATGGTCAAGCTCTCTTACATTACCCGGAAAGTTATAACGCATTAAATCTTTTTTAGCTTCTTCGGAAAGTCTTTTAACCGATCTTACAGGAGATTTTTTTTGCAGGAAATATTCGGCTAAAAGAAGTACGTCGCCCTGTCTTTCTCTAAGCGGAGGAATTGTTAAGGTAATAACATTCAAACGGAATAATAGATCCCTTCTGAAATTTTTATTTTCTGCTTCCTGCATCAAGTTTTTATTTGTTGCACCAATTACTCTTACGTTGGAAGATAAATTTGTAATTCCTCCTACCCGCCTA
>DYHC01000012.1:0-4879 GCA_020724325.1 Melioribacter roseus | reverse complement strand
GTTTTGGCTGAAGTGATAAACTCATCTCTCCTATTTCATCCAGAAATAAAGTCCCTCCGTTAGCAATTTCAACAAGTCCCTGTTTGGAAGTCTTTGCGTCTGTAAACGCACCTTTTTCATAACCGAATAATTCGCTCTCCATTAACTGATCCGGCAGTGAAGCGCAGTTTATAGCAACAAATGGTTTGTCCTTCCTAACAGAATTTTTGTGAATGTACTCTGCAAAAATTTCTTTACCGGTTCCAGTCTCCCCTTCAAGTAAAATATTTGATTCCGATTGTGCTGCTCTTTCTGCAAGCCTTATTATTTCTTTAATACTATCGCTTTCACCAATAATAGAATTTAAAAGTACCCGGTTAATTTTTGAAGAGAGAACTTTATTCTTTATGATTAAGTCTCTATGTTCCATTGCTCTATCAATTGTTAAGCAGAGCTGCCCGAATTCATAAGGTTTTGTAATGAAGTCGTAAGCCCCTTGTTTAATACACTCTATTGCTGTTCTTACATCTGTCTTTGCAGTTAATACAATTACCTGAGTGGAAGGATGATTTTCTTTAACATAATTAAGTACTTTTTCACCATGAACCTCTCGCATTTCGAGATCTAATAAAAGCACATCGTAAGACTTCTTTTTAAAACTTTCTATAGCATCTTTCCCATCGTAAACGGTATCGACGTTATGCCCTTCGTTTACTAATTCTTCTTTTAATAGATAACAGAGAGTTTCATCGTCGTCGGCAATTAATATTTTTGTGTCTTTCATTGAATTGTAACTATTAATTTTTTATAAAAATAAAGAATTTTAATCACAAATCCTTGATAATGATTCAGATAGATTTTTCACTGGCAAGAATAATTAAATGCAATAAATATGGCAAAGGCGAGGTTTGTATTTTTAGGATGTATGGTTTATATTTGTGCCTCAAATTTTGATGTAGGGCGCGTAGCTCAGGGGTAGAGCATATGCCTTTTAAGCATAGGGTCGGTGGTTCGATCCCACCCGCGCTCACAAAAATTATGCTTTCTGTCTATTTCATATCGAATCTTAACTGGTGGTGGAGAATTAATTCTCTGCCATCCTAATGCTATTTAAATAATTAGTTAAACAAAAGCCGTGGATGGTAGCACCGTTCACGGCTTTGTTCTATCCAGCCGTGAACTTCTATCCATCCGGCGGCTTTATTTTTTAATCAAGGAGGTTCACAATGTACAGCAGTAAAATTATTTTTCTCGAACAGTCTAAAATTCCTTCGCACTATTACAACATTTTGGCAGATATGCCTCTGCCAATTGCTCCGCCGCTTAATCCAGCTACAAAAAAACCAATTGTGCCACAGGATTTATCCGCAATATTTCCTATGGATTTGATTATGCAGGAAGTTTCATCGGACCGGTTTATTGAAATTCCCGATGAAGTGTTGGATTTATACAGAATAAGCCGTCCAACGCCGCTAATACGAGCATCAAATTTGGAAAAGCATTTAGATACACCGGCAAAGATCTATTTCAAATACGAAGGAGCTAATCCAACCGGAAGCCATAAAACCAATACTTCTTATGCTCAAGCATATTACAATAAAAAAGCTGGAATTAAAAAACTTGTTACAGAAACAGGTGCCGGACAGTGGGGCAGTTCATTAGCAATGGCGTGCAAACACTTTGGACTAGAATGCGAAGTCTTTATGGTAAGAGTAAGTTATAATCAGAAACCATATAGAAAAACTTTGATGAATTTATTTGATGCTGAGGTTCATGCAAGTCCCTCAAATCTTACTAATGCCGGTAGAAAAATATTAGAAGTTAATACGGATTCACCCGGCTCTCTTGGTATTGCAATAAGCGAAGCAATAGAAAAAGCTGTTCAAAGAGAGGATACAAATTATAGTTTGGGCAGTGTGCTTAATCATGTATTATTGCACCAGACAATTATTGGAGAAGAAGCACGCCTTCAATTTGAAATAGTAAATGAGTACCCTGATGTTGTGATAGGTTGTGTAGGCGGCGGAAGCAATTTTGGAGGAATTGCATTTCCATTCTTAAGAGATAAATTGAATGGAACTAAAAATGGTATTAAGTTTATTGCGGTTGAACCGGCATCATGCCCTACATTAACCGAGGGTAAGTTTGATTATGATTTTGGAGATGAAGCATGTATGACGCCTCTTCTGAAAATGTATACGTTGGGTCACAAATTTATTCCTCCAGGTATTCATGCCGGCGGATTACGGTACCATGGCGCAGCTCCAACAATTTCTCACTTATACAATCTTGGTGTAATAGAAGCAAGAGCGTACAATCAATCCGAAGTATTCGATGCGGCAAAATTGTTCGCTCAATCAGAAGGAATAATTCCTGCACCCGAAAGCTCGCATGCTATTAAAGAAGCAATTGAACAGGCGGTTATCTGCAGAGAGGAAGGTAAGCCCAAAACTATTTTGTTTAATCTGTCCGGACATGGGCTTTTAGATCTTGGAGCTTATGAATTGTATTTGAATAATAAGCTGTAACCTTGAAAGTCTTTGGGATTAAAACGATGTTCTTGACCTTCAAGGTTTGAGTAAGCTGGTTGTAACCTTGAAGGTCTTTAGGATTAAAACAACGTTCTTGACCTTCAAGGTTTGAGTAAGCTGGCTGTAACCTTGAAGGTTTTTGGGATTAAAACAACGTTCTTGACCTTCAAGGTTTGGGTTTGACACTAACAAGTATTACAACAATATCCATAACATTTGTGCCGGTAGGACCTGTTTTAATCAGCCCGTCAACTTTTTTGAAGAAGTTGTAGGAATCGTTATTATCAAGGAATAATTGCGGAGAGAGATTAAGCTCAATTGTTTTATTGGCAATCTCCCTATTTATCATTGCGCCGGCAGCATCTGTAGGTCCATCGGTTCCGTCGGTAGCACAGCTTGCTATTATGTAATCAAATTCTGAATCTGTCATTTCCATTAAAGCTGAAAGGACTAATTCCTGGTTTCTTCCACCTTTACCATTTCCTTTAATTGTTACAGTTGTTTCTCCTCCAATCAGTACACATGCCGGTTGTGAAATCGGTTTGCCTTCGTAAAAAATTTTTTTGGCAAATTCTGCTGAAAATTTTCCAACCTCTTTTGCCTCACCCTGAATATTATCTGAATACACATGTACATTATAACCAAGAGCTATTGCTTTTTCTTTTGCTTTTAACAATGCTTCTTTATTACTGCCAAGAATGATATTAGATGTTTTACCAAATATTTTATTTCCAGGTTTAATTGTTTCGGGTATGTATCCGGCAGCACCATTTAATATGTAAGAAAGCACTTTGGCAGGAATCGAGTCTTTTATTTTGTACTTCAATAAAATATTTAATGCATCGTTGAATGTGGATGGATCGGGCGAAGTAACCCCGCCGGCAATTGCTTCTAAAGGATCATTAATAACATCTGATAAAATTAAACTTACACATGCTGCGGGATAAATAGCCTCTGCAAGTTTTCCACCTTTAATGTTCGATAAATGCCGCCGGACAATATTCATCTCTTCGATATTTGCACCGCATTTTAAAAGAATATTGAATAGAGCTTGAATATCTGACAATGCAATTTCATCTGGTAATTTTTCTAACAAAGCAGAGCCGCCGCCGGATAAAAGAGAAATTACAAGATCATTTTCATCAGCTTTCATTGCTAATTGAATTATTTCTGATCCGGCTCTAAGACTATTTTCATCAATAACAGGGTGACCGCATTCTATAATTTTAATTCTTTTACACGGCGCAGAATGATCATATTTAGTTGAAATAATTCCATCGGTAATTTTAGTACCTAATATTTTTTCTATCTCCAACGCCATAAATGCCGAAGCTTTGCCTGTTCCAAGAACAAATACCCTGTTATACAAATCCAGATTTATCTTATAATTATTCACCAGTAAAAAGTTACCTTCGAGCATTACACTGCTCTGTATCAACCTTGCCGGCTTAACAGAATTAATTGCAGAATTTAGAATATGATGCAGATCTTCTTGTAATTTAGTCATTTTATTTTCATGCAAAGATAAAAATTATTTCTAAGATGATTGATAATATTGTAAATTGTATACAGTCAAATAAATTATTGTAATCGAATGGACCCGTATCTTCAAATACTAATTGGCAGCTTTTTACTCAGCATAGTTCATGCTCTAATTCCTAGCCACTGGCTTCCGCTGGTAGCTATTGGTAAGGCAGAAAAGTGGAGCTCAGCAGAAACAACTACAGTAGCTGTTATTACAGCAGTTTCTCACACGCTTAGTACTGTTGCGATAGGTGTTGTTGTTGGACTCGTGGGCTATAAACTATCGGAAACGTATCATTACATAACTCATTATATCGCTCCGGTAATATTAATAGTATTGGGCTTAATATATTTTTACCTAGAATATCGTCATAGCAAAACAAAATTAGCACATAAGCATCATCATGTTGATGTTGATAAAATAGTAAAGCACAAAAAAACAAAATGGTCAATAATTCTTACATTAAGTCTGGCAATGTTCTTTTCGCCTTGCCTTGAAATTGAAGTCTATTATTTTACTGCAAGTCGTCTTGGCTGGATTGGTATCGGTATTGTATCAATAATCTATTTCTTTGTTACTGTAATCGGAATTGTAATGCTGGTTTATTTTGCATCTAAAGGTGTTCAAAAACTTAAATGGCATATTCTTGAGCATCATGAAAAAGTGATTAGCGGTGTAATTCTGGTTGTAGTAGGATTTCTAGCATTTTTCATCGAATTCTAATTTTTTCTTTCTGAATTTATTGAATTGATGTTGTGTATTAATGAAAATTCTTCTTTAGCGTTAGTAGAAAAATGGATATTTTCTTAGAGGTAAATTAGGATAATCCTTGGTTAATGAAAAA
>DYHC01000011.1:13784-16161 GCA_020724325.1 Melioribacter roseus | reverse complement strand
AACTCTCTTATAAAATAGAAGAATAATAAGAAGCAGGGACGTAATGATTATCCAGACTTCCATTTTTATACCCTTTTTTTTCTAATGTAAATTTAGTGTTCCGCCTAATTATCGAATATGAAACAGCTCACAGTTTCTAATGCAGGTGGGGAAAATCACTTTAAAACAAAACAACCCCACACTATAGTGTGAGGTTATTTTTTAGTAGCGGGGACAGGACTTGAACCTGTAACCTTCGGGTTATGAGCCCGACGAGCTACCAATTGCTCCACCCCGCGATCAAATTTTTTTAAGAATATATGGGTTATGAGTCCAGAGTTTATCTCGAATGAAGCCGGGGAGCTACTCCCGCTTTGCGGGACTCCACCCAGCGATCAAATTTTATTTACTTTATAAAAGAACATTTTGAAACTTGGGATTCAAATATATAAAACCATTCTCCCTCTGTCAAATTATTGGCAGCTGCTAATTCTTTACTTGATACTTACTTTCTCATTCACAATATTCGCACTAAACAAAACTATTGCAAATGCTCAAGTCAATACTAATCAAAGATTACGCACTCATAGAAAATATTCAGGTTGAGTTTGGAAAAGGATTAAATATTATTACAGGTGAAACTGGCGCTGGCAAATCAATTCTTATAGATGCTATGGGACTTTTGCTTGGCGAAAGGGCTTCAACAGAAATTGTAAGAAAAGGCGCAGAAAAATCGATTGTGGAAGGTATATTCGATATCGAAGGTAATAAAAAAGTACTTAGCTTATTGTCAGAAAATGAAATTGAATCTAATAGCGAATTAATTGTACGCAGAGAAGTATTCTTAAAAGGTACCAACAGATGCTTTCTAAATGACACTCCGGTCACACTAAATCTAATTAAAGAAGTTGGTGATTTATTGGTCGACCTTCATGGGCAGCACGAACACCAATCATTGTTAAAGGTAGAGACTCATATCGAATTACTTGATGAAATTTCGGAAGACCACAGCATTATTGAAAGCTACAGATCAAAGTATGATAAACTGACCACTATGCTTAGAGAATTAAAAGAACTCACAAAAAAAGAATACGATATAAAAGAAAGAAAAGGTCTATATGAATTCCAGATAAAAGAGATTGATGAAATTTTGCCTGAACCGGAAGAGGATGTTAAACTTGAGAATGAATTGAAGATTTTAGAGAATTCCGAAAAATTATTGACTGTAGCAAATGAAATTTACGATTCGATCTACGAGAACGAAGATTCTATAATGGGTAGAGTTTCGGGCATTAAAAATAAGCTGGTCGAACTATCAAAAATTGATAACTCTTTTACTGAGAAAGTAAACGAAAGCGAATCTTTATTTGCCATACTATCAGATATTTCTGAATTCGTAAGAACCTACAAAGACAGAATTGATTTGGACCCTGATACAGTTGAAAAAACACGAATTCGAATCGGCTTGTTGAATTTGCTGAAGAAAAAATATGGCGGAACATTGAAATCTGTGATTGATCATCGAGAAAAAATTGGTAAGGAATTTGAACTGGCAGAAAACTTTTCTGATAAAATATCGGAGCTTAATAAGGAGATTAATTCACTTAGGAAAGAATGCGGAGTAATTGCAAAGAAAATTTCTGTAAACAGAAAATCTTTGGCTAAAAAGGTTAAAAAGGAAGTAGAAGAGTTGTTGGTTAACCTTGGTATTACGGATTCAAATTTTGAAATAAGGTTTGAGAATCAGACAGCCGGGCTACAGGAAGAAAATTTCATAATTGTTGATGACAAAAATTTTATTTGCGATGCAAATGGTTATGATAAAATTGAATTTTTTATTTCAACTAACATTGGTGAAGATGCAAAACCATTAGTAAAAGTTGCCTCTGGCGGAGAAGTCTCCAGAATTATGCTCGCCTTAAAATCAATTCTTGCCAAATCCGATAACCTTCCTATTCTCATCTTCGATGAAATCGATACAGGTATAAGCGGACGAATAGCGCAAAAAGTAGGGCACTCGCTTAAATCACTCGCATCATTCCACCAGATTATTGCAATTACACATTTACCACAGATTGCTGGAATATCGGATTATCATTTTGCAGTTGAAAAGAGAAAATTGGGTGACAGGGTAGTAAGCAATATAAGAATGCTAAAGAATAATGAAAGGATTAACGAAGTGGCAAAACTAATTAGCGGCGAAAAGATTACAAAAGTTGCTCTTAACAGCGCCAAAGAATTGATGAATTTGAGTTAACAGTGTTTTTCAGCACAAAAAATTAATTTGTTAAGTCAGTTCGGATAATTAAATTCACTTACAGAATAAATTAACTCATTATGGAGGTTACTATGAGAAAGAATTGTATATCTTTTATCCTCTACTTAATTCTTATCAGTT
>DYHC01000011.1:10309-13718 GCA_020724325.1 Melioribacter roseus | reverse complement strand
TTCGCTTTCAATTAAGGTAACGGCGCAAGACGATCTGGAAAAAACATTATCCAAATTATCTTCTACTGTTGGCAAAGCATATGTTATTCCGGTTATTTCCGCTTTTGGCTCAAACTTGAATTCCGGGTGGGTAAGTATTCTTCCTCCGGCAACTAAATTGGGTTTTCATTTGAATGTAAAAGTGATTGGAATGGGCTCATTCTTTTCGGATGAAGTGAAAAGGTTCAACGCTACGGCGGATTTCTTCTTCAGTTCATTTCAGGCAGATCAAATTTTGCAAGCATCGGGTTACGGTACAAGTCACCCGGCATATTCCTCTTTAAAAGATGAATTAACAAAAGCAACTTTTAGCGTAAATTTTTCCGGTCCAACAATTATCGGAAGTAAAAACGAGGGATTAAAAGTAAAATTCCCTGGCAAGACAATAACTTCTGGTAATCAATCTTACACTATACAACCTTATGAACTATCAATTCCGGAAGTAAAAGGATTTCTTGATAATTTAAAGATTTTTCCGACAGCTGCTGTTCAAGCTTCAATTGGAACAGTTGCCGGAACAAATGTGTCTGTTAGATATTTTCCGAGTGTTGATATTGAAGATTTGGGTAAGTTCACATTCTGGGGAGTAGGAGCAATTCATAACCCCGGTGCATGGTTAAAAAATCCGTTACCGCTCGATCTTGGTATCGGTTATTTTACTCAGAAGATGAAAGTAGGAGATATATTTGAAAGCAATGCTTCACAATTTGGATTATATGTTGGCAAGACCATTGGCGCCATTGTATCAATATCGCCTTATGCGGGCATTACTTTTGAATCATCTAAGACAACCGTAAAATATGATTATCAATCTAACCAGGTTATTAACGGCGTTCCTGTTCCGCCTACTAGAGTTCAATTCGATTTAGAAGGTGAAAACAGCACGGCGTTCTTAATTGGTCTTAATATTAGACTTGTTGCACTAAATATTAATGCTGATTACAAAGCAGCAAAGACAAAGACTGCTAGTGCTGGTATTTCTGTAGGATTATAATTTCAATGAACCTTGAAGGTGAAAATCCTTCTTGGTTCTATTAATCAAAATCTGTTTCTATTTTCATAGCCGAATTCAGCAACTCTTTCAGTGAGTTTATATAGGGTAATAAATCGCTCATGTTCCCTTTATCTATTTTAAGCGATTTCATCATCAATGCTTGCATTGGAGAAAGTGAACCGGATAATATTCTGCGCCAGGTTTCTTTACCGGCATTTATTATAAAATCAGCAGTCTCTAATTTATCTTGAGCAGCTATCTGTATTTCTTTGCACTCGCCATTATCTAGATCTAAAAATAGAAATTGTTCTTCTCCGTTATTCTTCATTGACAGGATTAATGAACTTTTCCATCCCTCTGAAGAGTTCTTGTATTCCTGATTAGCATTAATAGTATTCTTTAATTGCTGAGCCCATTCATTACTAAAAAATTTCATAATACTTATTTCCCGGTTATAGTTGTATTAGTTAAAATAGTTAATTTTGCCGTTGAATAGAAATAATGAAATAGAGTATGAAAGAAACAGCAATTTACATTCATATCCCGTTTTGCGATCATAAATGTATCTATTGCGATTTTTATTCTATCATTTCTTATGAAAATGTAAAGCCGTATTTATTATCGCTGAAAAAAGAAATACGATATTTTGCAGAAAAATTTTTTTCTGATAGAGAAATTATTTCAATCTTCTTTGGAGGCGGAACACCATCATTTATGGAGACTGATTATATAGGAGAAATAATTGAAGAGATAAAAAAAAATTTTTCTGTAAAACCCGATGCTGAAATTACACTCGAAACAAATCCCGGTACAGTCGCTGCCGGCAAGTTGGAAAAATTTTTGAATATTGGAATAAACAGAATTAGTATTGGAATTCAATCATTTGATGAAAATGAATTAAGATTTCTTACACGTATTCATAATCCTGCTGCCGCAAAGCAAACGGTACTCGATGCAAAACACTCCGGTTTTAAAAACATAAGCATTGATCTTATTTTTAACCTTCCTGGGCAGACAAAAGATATTTGGCGTTCTAACCTCGAACAGTCATTATATCTTCCAATTAACCATATCTCAGCTTATAGTTTAATACTTGAGCCGGGAACTATGTTAAATAAAATGGTAATTGATGGAAAGGTTAAATTACATGATGATGAATATGATGCCGATCTTTATGAAATCACTATAGAATATCTTACACAGAATGGATTTACACAATACGAGGTTTCTAACTTTGCTAAAGAAGGCTTCGAATCCGTTCATAATAATGCTTACTGGAGGTACAAAGATTACATAGGATTTGGTACTTCGGCTCATTCCTTTGTTGATGGAGTGCGATGGTGGAATTATTCCAGTCTTAAATTCTATATTGAATCTGTCAATAAGATCAACAACGCTGTAATTAGACAGGAAAGATTAACCCAAAAACAAAAACTTGATGAATACATTATGCTGGCGCTAAGAAGCAAAGGACTGGATAGAATCGATTTTGAAAAAAGATTTAAAACTGACCTGCTTAATAAAAAAAGGGAATTGATTACTTTGTTGCTTAACAACAATTTTATCCGTATAAATAACGGTCTTATTTCGCTTACACCAAAAGGTTATGCAGTTTGCGACGAAATTCTAAAAAGATTTTTATGATGCAAGGAATCCAATAACTAAATTCAAAAACAATAAATGGAGTAATTTTATGAACGAAAAAAATAATTTATTAATTCCAATTTCGATTTTATCTGGAGCAATTCTGCTTGCAGTAATTATATTTGCTTTCGTCTGGAAGTCCACAAAAAATGCAGATCAAACAATAACAGTAACCGGTTCTGCAAAAAAGTCAATTGTTAGCGATCTTGGTATTCAACGCGGAACCTTACAAGCAGCAAGTACAGATCGTAAAACCGCATATCAAATGGTTGCCCAGCAAAGTCCTGCTGTAATAAGCTATCTTAGATCAAAAGGATTTGAGGAAAATCAAATAGAGGTGTTTGGTATTAATGGATATCCAATTTATGAAACAAGCCCTCAAGGTTTTCAAACCCAAAAGATTTCTCACTACGTTTACAGTCAAAGATTTGAAGTGCGTTCCAACGATGTTCAAAAAATAAAAGAACTCTCTCTTACTCTAAGTTCGCTGGTTGAAAAAGGGCTTGATGTTCAAGTGGATATGCCGGAATATCTATACACAAAAATTGATGATCTTAAAATCGAAATACAGGGTGAAGCTGCAAGAAATGCTATGGAAAGAGCCGGGAAAATTGCTCAGTCAACCGGACGTAGTCTTGGGTCTCTTCGTAATGCAAGAATGGGAGTTATTCAAATTACTCCTCTCAATTCAAATATGGTTACTGATTATGGGATTAATGACGTCACATCAAT
>DYHC01000011.1:9799-10299 GCA_020724325.1 Melioribacter roseus | reverse complement strand
TAAGGAAATTACTGCAGTAGTGAGCGCATCGTTTCAAATAGATTAGCTTTTTGAAATTGTTTGCCGGATTCTTGATGCTGGATACTTGATACTTGATGCTGGATAATTATGACTTAGTGATTCAAAAACTGCGGAGTGTTTACGGTATTACTAATTATTTTCTGTTTACGTAAAGGAATTATCGAAAAGAGCACTATTAAAAAGAATTTGGCTAATTGAAATAAATATTCTATTTTTGAGCATTCTAATTCGCCCCTTGTGGGCGATTTTTATTTGTGGAATATGGAAAAAGCTAAAATATTTGAAAAAATCCAAGAAATTACTTCATCATGCGGATTCCTGCTTATTGATACGGTTATCCGCGGTGATAATAATCTTCGCATTGTAGAGGTTTATATCGATAGCGAAAAGGGTGTTACGGTAGATGACTGTTCAAAAATTAGCCGGGAAATTAATCAGCTATTCGATAAAGAAGATTTAATTGGTTCTAGTTACCCTCT
>DYHC01000011.1:1498-9789 GCA_020724325.1 Melioribacter roseus | reverse complement strand
ACTAGATGTTTCTTCGCCTGGTGTAGATCGCCCCTTGAAATTCTTAGCGCAATACTTAAAACATATCAACCGCAAATTCGAAGTTGAATATCTCGATAATGAAGAGAATAAAAAAATTACAGCAGCGCTGATTAGAATAAACGGCGACCTGTTATTTTTCCAAAGCAAAACAAGTGAACTCAAAATAAATTATAAGGATATAATTAAAGCGAAAATTTTAATTAGCTTTTGATTACGGAGGAAAATAAATGAATACCGAAATAGTTGAATCATTTTCGCAGATGGTTCGCGAAAAAAGTCTTGATAAAGACGTCCTTGCCGGAATTATCGAAGAAATTTTCGGTCTAATGGTTAAGAAGAAATACGGACAGGAAGCCAAATACGATGTTGTTGTTAACATGGACAAAGGTGATATCGAAATTTTTCTGGAAAGAACTATTGTTGATAATGTAAATGACCCCGGGACAGAAATAAGCATTGATGAAGTGAATGAAAAAGGAACCGAAGAAGACCTTGAAATAGGAGAGGAGTACGTAGAAAAAATTGAGCTTCATCAATTTGGCAGAAGGTTGATTAACCTTGCAAGGCAAAGTCTTAATCAAAAGATTAGAGAAATTGAAAAGGAAATTGTTTATAACGAATACAGCGAAATGTTTGGTGAAATTGTTGTCGGGGATATTTATCAGGTTAGAAGAAATGATGTTCTGGTTAATCATAATAAGAATGAATTGCTACTTCCTAGAAATGAACAGATTCCGAGAGAGAAATACCGTAAGGGCGATACTATCCGTGCAGTAGTTAAAGAAGTAAAGAAAACTCCGAACGGACCTGTTATTATAATTTCCCGCGGAGATAATTTATTCTTAAGACGACTATTTGAGATTGAAATTCCCGAAATTTATGATGGTGTTATAGAAATAAAAGGAATAGCACGCGAGCCGGGTGAAAGAGCTAAAGTTGCCGTAGAATCCCAGGATGCAAGAATTGATGCTGTTGGTGCTTGCGTTGGTATGAAAGGCGTTCGTATCCATGCCATAGTTCGTGAACTTAACAACGAGAATATAGACGTTATCAATTATTCCGATGACCCAATAGTATTTATTCAGCGTTGCCTGGCACCGGCTAAACTAAAACAGATTGAAATTGATGAAGAAGAGAGAAAATGTATTGTTACTGCCGATAGCGATCAGGTTTCGCTTATTGTTGGAAGAAGTGGTGTTAATATTCGTCTTGCTATGAAACTTAGCGGTTACGATATTGAAGTAATCCGTCAGGAAAAACCGCTTGAAGAATATGAAGAAGATATTGAACTGCCCGAATTAAGAGAAGAATTAGGAAGTGAAATTGTAGATATTCTTATTAATAACGAATTTGAAACTGCAGTAGATGTTCTTAAAGCCGGTGTTGATAAGCTTAAAGAAATTGAAGGTATTGACGAAGATACAGCTAATAAAATTATTGAAACACTCGAAAATCAATTTGAGGAAGAAGAGTAATGATTTTTTTGTTATTCTCTAAATCCAGCGATGAATAAACTATAAGGTAAAATATCGATGCCCGAAACTGCCAAAGAAAAAAAATTAAAACTCTATAAGTTTGCTTCCGAATATAATCTTTCTACTGATTCGTTGATGGAATATTTGCATAAAAAAGGTTACGAAGTAAAATCCCACATGGCACCTCTAACCGATGAAATGCTGGCAGATATTAAATCTCACTTTAAAAAAGATATTGAAAAAGCTGAGAAGCATTACAAAAAAATATCAGATTTTCAGAAAAAGAGAGGGGATAAAATAGAAGCTGAAGCAACACCTCCTCAAACAGCGGCAGTTCAAGAAGAACCTTTAAAAGAAGTAAAAACCCAGCAAGTGATTGAGCAAGAAGTCATTCCGACCGAACCAGAAAAAATTGAAATTGGTGAAGAATTAAAACCTGTAATTGAAGAACCTGCAGAAGCAGGAACTGTTCCTGAAGAAGAAGCAGAAGAATCCAAAACTTTCAAAACAAGATCGGAATTAGAATTAGAGACAAAGAAAAAAGGGCTTACTATTGTTGGTAAAATTGATCTTGTTTCAAAACAAAAAGAAAAACCAAAAGAAACAAAACCTGCGGCTGCTGAAGAAGTAGTATTACAGCAGAAACCAACAACACAAGTTGAAGAGACTGATTCTGATAAAAAGAAAAAGAAGAAAAAAGTATTAAAAGCTAAGAAAAAGACCAAAGTTGCAGAAGAAGGTGGAGACGAAATTGTTACTAAAAAGAAACGAAAAATTAAAAAACTGGAAATTGACAAGAGAGAGGTTGAAGAAGCAATTAAAAGGACCATCCTAAGCATGGATGAATCGACCATAGGCGATAGAGCTTCGGTACGTAAGAAGAAAAGAAAAGAGAAAATGGAGATTCAAGAAAAAATTCTTGAACAAAAACAACTATCTCAGAAAAAAATTCAGGTAACCGAATTCATTGCAGTTAACGAACTTGCTAATTTAATGGGCGTTCCTGTAAGCGATGTAATTCAAAAATGTATTGGACTCGGATTAATGGTTTCCATTAACCAGCGTCTTGATGTTGAATCAATTACACTCGTTGCAGATGAATTTGATTTTGAAATTGAGCTTCAGGAAGATTACCAAGTAGAAGTGGATTCCGATATACCGGACCCGGAAAATACATTGAAGCCGCGTCCGCCCGTTGTAACAATAATGGGTCATGTGGATCATGGTAAAACATCATTACTAGATTATATCAGAAGAACAAATGTTGTAGCCGGAGAATCGGGCGGAATTACACAGCACATTGGTGCATATCAGGTAGACCTTGAGGGCGGAAAGAACATTACTTTTCTTGATACACCCGGTCACGAAGCATTTACAGCAATGCGTGCCCGCGGCGCTAGTATTACAGATATTGTAGTTCTCGTTGTTGCCGCAGATGATGCCGTAATGCCGCAGACGGTTGAAGCTATTAACCATGCTCAAGCTGCCAACGTTCCTATAATTATTGCTATCAATAAAGTTGATAAACCGAATTCCAACATAGAAAAAATAAAACAACAGCTGGCAGAAAGAAATATTCTGGTAGAAGATTGGGGAGGTAAATATCAGTGTGTTGAAATTTCTGCTAAGTTTGGAAAAAATGTTGATCTCCTTTTAGAAAAAATTGCCCTCGAAGCAGAACTGTTAGACTTAAAAGCTAACCCAGACCGTTTGGCTCAAGGTGTAATTATCGAATCGCAAATGGATAAAGGAAAAGGTGTAACTGCAACCGTTCTTGTTCAAAAAGGAACTCTTAAAATAGGCGATCCCTTTATTGCCGGTGTTGTTCACGGAAGAGTTCGGGCTATGTTTGATGAAAGAAGTAATAAAGTTTTTGATGCGGCTCCTTCTACGCCGGTTCTTGTCCTTGGATTTGAATCTGCTCCCCAAGCCGGCGATACATTCTCTATTACCATTTCCGAACGCGAAGCAAGAGAAATTAGCTTGAAAAGACAGCAAATTAAACGCGAACAGGATCATCGCCAGGTTAAACATATTACTCTCGATGAAATTGCAAGCCAGATTAGCAGAGGCGGATTTAAAGAATTGCCTATTATAGTAAAAGGCGACGTTGATGGTTCAATTGAAGCTCTTGCAGACTCGTTAATGAAATTATCCAACGACGAAGTTGCTGTTCGTGTAATACATAAAGGTGTAGGTGCAATTTCGGAAGGTGATGTTCTCTTAGCTGCTGCTTCTCACGCTATTATTATCGGATTCCATGTTAGACCTAATACTAATGCAAGAAAATTAGCGGAACAGGAAAAAGTTGATATAAGATTATACAACATAATTTACGACGCTATTAACGAAGTTAAATCTGCCCTCGAAGGCATGCTCTCACCTGTAGTTTCTGAAGAACTTGTAGGTACCGTTGAAATTAGAGAAATATTTAAAGTACCTAAAGTTGGTACTGTTGCCGGCTGCTACGTCCAGGATGGTAAAGTAGAACGTAAAAATAAAATTAGATTGTTCCGCGACGGAATTGCGATTTATGAAGGCGACCTTGCTTCGTTGAAAAGATTTAAAGATGACGTCCGCGAAGTTGAAAATGGATTTGAATGCGGACTTGGTATTGCTAACTTTAACGATGTTAAAGTAGGCGACATAATTGAATCTTACAAAATTATAGAAACAAAAAAGAAACTTGCTTAATGTCCTACAGATTAGATAAAGTTGCCAGTTTGTTAAAAGAAGAACTCAGCTTAATATTTCTTCACAGGGTTCAGGCTCCCGAAGTAGGTCTTGTTACAGTTACAAGCGTAAAAGTAAGTGCAGATCTTCAGCATGCCAAAACTTATCTTTCTGTATATGATAAGGATAAACGCGATGAAGTTCTTGAGAAGGTTAATAATCTCAAAAGTCTTATAAGAAGCGAACTGGCTTCAAAAATTAAAATGCGGTATGTACCCGAACTCCATTTTTTTATTGACGATACTATAGATTATGTAGAAAAAATAGAAGAATTATTTAAACAAATTCATTCCTCTGATAAAAAAGAAAATGATAACACGGGAAACTCGTGATAATTATGTTCCGGATTTTGAAGCTGGCGAAGTAATTCTTATTGATAAGCAGTTATATAAATCGTCCTTTGATATTGTGTATAAAGTTAGAAAAGCTGTTAACATTAAAAAGGTTGGGCATTCCGGCACGCTCGATCCTATGGCTACCGGACTGCTGATTGTCTGTACCGGAAAAATGACCAAGCAAATATCTTCTTTTAGAGAACTGGATAAAACTTATACTGGTGTTATTACAATTGGCAAGACAACAGCTTCATTTGATATTGAAACTGAATTTGAATCGCAAAGCGATTTTACAAATGTTACAGCTTCTAAGATAATTGAAACAGCAAAAACATTTTTAGGCAAGGGTTTTCAAATTCCGCCGGTTTATTCGGCAGTAAAACACAAAGGGAAATCGCTTTACGCATTTGCCCGGAAGGGAATTGAGATTGAAAAAGAACCGAGGGAAATTTTTATTTCCCGCTTTGAAATTTTGAATATCGATTTACCCGATATTTGGTTCGAAATAACGTGCTCAACCGGTACATATATCAGAGTAATTGCTAATGATTACGGAAAGAAATTGGGATGCGGCGCTTATCTTAGCAGGTTACGAAGAACTAAAATAGGTCTCTTCGATGTCGATAATTCTATTTCGATAAACGAATTTATTGAGAAATTTAGGCTGTTAAGCGTAACTTAATTGAAAAAAATTTGATATGAAGCTTTATACCGAACAGGATAAATATTCAAAGCAGTCTAATGCAGTTGTTACGGTAGGAACATTCGACGGATTGCACCGCGGGCATCTGCAAATTATGGGAACAATGAAAAATATTGCAAAGAAAATTAATGGCAAGAGTATTGTAATTACATTCAATCCGCATCCAAGAAGTGTAGTATCGCAGAATTATGATCTTAAACTGTTAACTACTTTTGACGAAAAGAAAAGAATTCTTGAGAAGATAGAAATTGATGAACTAATTGTTCTGAATTTTACAAAAGAATTTTCGCAGCTTACTTCCGATCAATTTATAAAAAATTATCTGGTGGATAAATTCGGAACTGTGCATATGGTAGTAGGTCACGATCACAAATTTGGCAAAGATAGACTGGGCGATGAGGATAAGCTGCGCGAGCTTGGTAGAGTTTATAACTTTGATGTTACTGCAGTACCTCCAGAAACTAACGATGGCGAAATTATCAGCAGTACAAAAATTCGTAATGCGCTTTACGAGGGGAATGTAGAAAAAGCAAATTTGCTTTTAGGCAGAAACTACACTTTTACTGGACGGGTTGTTCAAGGAGCACGGCGCGGCAGAGTGTTGGGGTTTCCTACTGCTAATATGAAACTGCACGATATTAATAAAGCAATTCCTAAAAAAGGTGTTTATATTGTTGCCTGTTCTTGCGAAAAGGAATCTTATTACGGCATTATGAATATTGGTTATCGACCAACTTTTGAGGATAGAACCGAACTTGTTATTGAAGTACACATTCTCAATTTCAACAAGGATATTTATGGAAAAGAATTAAGCGTAGATTTCATTAAAAGATTGCGCGACGAAAAAAAGTTTGAATCCAAATACGATCTTATTAATCAGATAGAAGAAGATAAAAAGAAAGCGCTGGAGTTAATAAATGTTTTAGTTAGCTAATTGATCCCGGTACCTTAATTTTTTCTGGGATTACATTGAACAAATCAAAAAAGGAGTAACACAATGTCGTTATCAAAAGAAAAGAAACTTGAATTAATGAAAAAATTCGGTAAGAATGAAAAGGACAGCGGAACCGCCGAGGTTCAAATAGCTCTTTTAACCGAACGTATAAATAACCTTACCGCACATTTCGAAGGTCATAATAAAGACAATGCTTCTAGAAGAGGTCTTATGCAAATGGTTGGTAAAAGAAGAAGACTGCTAGATTATTTAGCAGGAAAAGATATTGAAAGATATCGAAGCATAATTAAAGAATTGAACATAAGAAAGTAACGAGGAATGTAAATGGTATATTCTAAAGAAGTTGAAATAGGCGGTAAGATTTTAAAAATTGAAACAGGTAAACTTGCTAAACAGTCCAACGGTGCGGTTACCGTTCAGTACGGGGATACCGTTGTTCTTGTAACTGCGGTTACAGGCGAACTAAGAGAAGATATTGATTTCTTCCCTCTAAACGTAGAATACAGGGAAAAAGCTTTCGCAGCCGGAAAAATCCCAGGCGGTTTCCTAAAAAGAGAAGGCAAACCGAGCGACAAGGAAGTTCTAAGCGCAAGATTAATTGATAGACCGATTAGACCCCTCTTCCCAAATAATTATTACAACGATACTCAGGTTGCCGCATTCGTATATTCATTCGATAATGAAAACGATGCAGACGTTCTTGCTGCTGTTGGAGCATCTGCTGCGCTTGTGGTTTCTGATATTCCGTTTCTGGAACCAATTGGCGAAGTACGTGTTGGCAGAATTAATGGTGAATTCATTGTTAATCCAACATTAACTCAAATTGATGAAAGCGATATGGAATTGGTTGTTGCCGGTACTTACAGCTCTATTATGATGGTTGAAGGCGAAGCTAAAGAAGTTAGCGAAGAAGTAATGCTCGATGCTCTTAAGTTTGCCCATCAGGAAATTAAAAAACTTGTTATAGCTCAGAATGAGCTGCGCCAGCTTTACGGCAAACCTAAAATTACTGTCCCTGAGAAAGTAATTGATCAAAATCTTTTGAATGATGTAAAGGAAATTGCTTACAATAAATTCAAAGATATTGTTGCCGAGGTTCTTGCTAAAGAAGAAAGATCTGCAAAGAATAAAGAACTTGAGCAGGAAGTATTAACTGCTCTTGCAGAGAAATATCCTGAACAGGAAAAAGTTATTAAAGCAATTCTGCATGATATGGAAAAGGAATTGATGCGTTCCAGAATTCTTGAAGATGGATTACGCCTAGACGGCAGAAGAACTGATCAGATCCGCCCTATCTCAATTGAACTAGGAATACTTCCCCGTCCTCATGCAACGGCTCTTTTTACACGCGGTGAAACACAGAGTATAACAACTCTGACTCTTGGAACTAAACAGGATGAACAGATTATAGACGGACTTCAAACTGAATTTAGAAAACGTTATATACTTCATTATAACTTTCCTCCATTTAGTGTAGGAGAAACAGGGAAATATAGCGGGGTTGGAAGAAGAGAAGTAGGGCATGGCAACCTTGCAGAAAGATCGTTAAAAAATATTCTTCCATCGGAAGAAGTATTTCCTTACATGATTCGCCTTAACTCAGATATTCTCGAATCGAACGGTTCATCATCTATGGCAACGGTTTGCGCCGGTTCATTAGCTCTAATGGAAGGCGGCGTTCCGGTTAAATGCGCTGTTGCCGGAATTGCTATGGGTCTTGTTAAGGAAGGCGAACGGTACGCAATCCTTTCTGATATTTTAGGAAATGAAGATCATTTGGGCGATATGGATTTTAAAGTTGCCGGATCTGAAAATGGAATTACCGGGTTTCAGATGGATATCAAGATTCAAGGAATCTCGTTCGAAATTATGGAGAAAGCACTAGCACAAGCTAAAATAGGTCGGCTGCATATTCTCAAGATAATGAACGAAGCTATACCGGCTTCAAAACCATCTATCTCCAAATTTGCACCAACACTTCTATCTACCAAGATTAACACAGATAAGATTGGCGCAGTAATTGGACCGGGTGGAAAAGTAATTCAAAAAATTCAGAAAGACTTTAGTGT
>DYHC01000011.1:0-1488 GCA_020724325.1 Melioribacter roseus | reverse complement strand
AATAAATATAGAAGAAGACGGAACAGTTAGCATTGCCGGACAGGATCGTCAGAAAGCCAAAGAAGCAAAAGAGTATATTAAATGGCTTACTGCAGAACCTGAAATCGGTAAAAATTATAATGGAAAAGTAATGAAGATAACCGACTTTGGTGCTTTCGTAGAAATTTTACCGGGAACTCAAGGATTGCTTCATATCTCCCAGATTGATAATAAGCGCGTTAATAAAGTTACCGATGTTCTGAAAGAAGGAGATATTATTAGAGTAAAATTGTTAAGTATTGACGGCGGAAAGTTTTCTTTATCAAGAAAAGCTCTGCTTAAAGAAAAAGAAGAAGAACCGAAAAATCATGAAAATGATAATTCCTAAGATGAATTTTGGTTAACCGCAAAAATATCTGTTGCTAATTATCCCGAACAGATTATTTTTTCAATTAATCGATTCAACAGGTTTGTAAGAAAAAATTTTGTTACGTTGAGAATGTGATGAAGATAGGAAACCTTGATATAGAAAATAAACTCTTTTTGGCTCCTATGGCGGAGGTTACCGATTCCTCATTCAGAAAGATAGCAAAAGAGTTTGGCGCCGGTATAACTTTCACTCAAATGGTAAGCGCTCATGGAGTAATAAACAATAACTTCGAAACTTTGCGCTTACTATCATTTAGCCGCGATGAAAAACCAATTGGTGTTCAAATACTTGGTAACGAGCCCGAAATTCTTAGCGATGCCGTTAAAGAAATTGTTAAACTAAAACCGGATTTAATTGACCTTAATTGCGGCTGCTCGGTGGATAAAGTTGTTAGTAATAATATGGGCTCGGCACTTCTCGATAATCCCCTATTAATGGGTAATCTAATAAGAAAAATGGTTAACTCTTCCGGCACTGTTCCTATCTCTGTGAAACTTAGACTGGGAAAAGATAGAAGTAATATTAATATTTTAGAAACAGCCAGAGCTGCAGAGTATAACGGCGCTTCTGTTTTATTTGTTCATGCACGCACACGTGCAGATAAATACGAAGATGATTCCGAATGGAATTGGCTTAAGAAAGTTAAAGAGACTGTAAATATTCCAATTGTTGGCAACGGTTCTATCTTTACACCGCAAGATGCAAAGGAAATGATAGAGTTAACCGGGTGCGATTCTGCAATGGTTGCACGCGGAGCACTTGGTAATCCTTTTATATTCAACAGGTTTAATAATTTGATTACTACCGGTTTAGACCCCGGAAAGCCCCCTTTGGAGGTTATTCGCAATACTCTCCTTAAACAAATTTCTTTTATGGAAAGGGAGTTCGGAGAACCGAATAGTATTGACAAAGCTAAAAAACATTCACTTTGGTATTTCCGTTTTTACCCCGGCATCGATCAATTTTTAGAAAAAATATTTTCACTAAATAATTTACTTTCAATTCGTTCTTTAATAGAAGAACATACCCATAATATTTTAAACGGTAATCTTGAGGTTACCCAATTAAACGAAATAAAT
>DYHC01000010.1 GCA_020724325.1 Melioribacter roseus | reverse complement strand
CCCGAGCCGATAAAAAATGCAAGAATAAATGGCATGTATTTCAATTCCTTAATAGTATCCGGTTCAATTGGTTTCATCCCAATATAGTGGTTGAGTCCATTAAGATTTTTTAGATCAAATTCTTTTTCACCAGTAATTTGATTAACCCATATTCGTAAACCGATTCCTTCAGGATATTGAGGAGCATCTAAGTCTATATTCCATATAGGGAAAAGAAATACCAGTACTAATATCAGCGAAGCCCCTATCATTAAATATTTTGACAATCTGTTCATTTTACCGCGCCTTCAATTTGAAAGCAGAGCGGGCTTAAAAATTCCCCGCTCGTTTTCAAAGATTATTAATTATAAGAAATCTGAACATTGCTGTTAGAAGGTGATACCCTTACATAACCAGACATCTCCTGATGCAGAGCCGAGCAGAAGTCAGTGCAGTAGAAAGGATATACTCCTGCTAACTTCGGCTCCCACAAAATGGATTTGGTTTGTCCGGGCATTATTAATAACTCGGCATTGTTAAGCCCTTTTATTGCGAATCCGTGAGGTATATCCCAATCCTGCTCTAAGTTTGTTACGTGGAAATAAACCTTATCTCCGACTTTAATTCCTTCAATATTATCGGGTTTAAAATGAGAACGAGAAGCAGATAGGTAAACACGAACAACATTACCTTCCCTTTCAACACGTGTTTCTTTTTCACTTTTAATTGCGCGTGGATTTTTGTTTTTCTCCAGCTCATAAATCTTTTTGGAATTCTTCATCAGAATTTCTGATGGAATTGCTTGTGCATAATGTGGTTCGCCCGTTGTTGGAAAATCTAAGAGCAATTTCATTTTGTCGCCGCTAATATCAATAAGCTGAGCAGATTGAGTCAGTTCTGGTCCTGTTGGTAAATATCTGTCTTTTGTTATTTTGTTTAACGCAACGACATATTTACCCCATGGTTTTTTTGTATCGCCGCCCGGTATCATTAAGTGACCAATAGAATAATAAGTTGGAATTCTATCAACAACCTCCCAGGTTCCAATTTTCCACTTTACAATTTCAGATGATATGAATGCCGAGGTATACCCGAAGCCCTCGCCGTCAAATTCGGTATGCAGCGGCCCTAAACCCGGGTCTTCAACTTCGCCAGCTATAACCGAATCATATTTTAGAATCGGAATTCCTTCTATCTCGCCTTCAAATTGTTTTTCTTCAATTGCCTTTATCATTTTAGCGAATGAATGAACCGGAATAACCGCGGCAAGTTTTCCACCGGCTGCTATATATTCACCGGTTGGATCTATATCAACTCCGTGTGGTGATTTTGGTGTTGGTAAATAATAGATCAATCCCGGACAATCTTTGGGATCAAGCACCAGAACTTTTTTATTCACTTCGGAATACGCAGTTTGTTTTTCCTCGTCATAATAATTTCTAAAATACTCTGTATTCATCTGTTTAGCTTTACCTTGCTTAACATACTCTTCTGCCTTTTTCCAATTTACTGCAGCAATAAAATCTTTGTCATTTTGGGAAGCGTTTATTTCCAGTAATGTATTTGCTCTTTCACTATTATAAGATGTAAAGAAAGCCCATCCATGCGATGGACCTTTGCCGGGTCGAGCTAAATCATAGTTAAATCCCGGTACTAATATTTGAAATGCCAAATTCATTTTACCGGAATTATTATTTACGCTAATAAAAGAGATGGTGCCGCCAAAATTCTCTTTGTATGTACTTATTGGAACATCCTTATTAATTATCGGAACACTGAACCGTGTTGATGCTACTACATACTCTGTGTTTTCTGTTACAAATGGAGAGGCGTGGTTGCCGCCTGAATTAGGTGTTTCAATAATTTCTACAGTTTCAAATGATTTTAAATCGATCCTAGCTATTCGTGGAGTATTATTTCCATTTATAAAAAGCCATCTGCCGTCATGTTCGGCGTTTGTCATCGAAAGCGATGGATGGTGTGCATCATCCCATGGTACAAATCCGTAGGAAGTCATTAACATTGCTTTGCTCTCTTCAGAGTAACCATAACCCGTTTCCGGGTCCTGTGAGAAAACAGAAATTTCCCTAAACAATCTTCCCGATGGAAGTCCGTATACACCCACCTGCCCACTAAATCCGCCCGACATGAATGCGTAATATTCATCATACGATCCTGGTGCTACATAAACTTTGCCGGCTGCATCACTGAAATTTGATGAGTCGCCGTTACCGGAACAATTATGAAATAGTACAGCAGCGGCAAGAAAACTGATTAATGAAATTAGAACTCTTTTCGCCTTCATCATTTTCTCCTTGTTTTATTTATTAACTGAGCGGAGATATTCTAAAATTGCTTTCGCATCATCTTCGCTTACATTTTGAAATGTCATTTGTGTTGCATATTGAGCAAGCATTTTTTTAACCTCGGGGTGACGCTTGGTCATTTCTTCAGGGTTTAGTATTTGATTTAGAATAAACTCAGGCGTTTTTCGGGAAGTTACATCACGAAGAGCTGGTCCTGTATAACGTTCATCAAGTTTATGGCATTGAGTACATTTTTCGGTGAAAATTTTTTCCCCGCTTTTGGCTTTTATCATGTCAATCTCCCCTAGTTCTATCTTTTCTTTTATTGGACCAATTCCGTTTTCATACTCAAATGCAGTTAATCCAAATCTTTGTGCAAGTTTTTCTTTAGCAGAGCTCCCGGAAGAAGGCTCGTTTTTTTCACCTCCGCCACACGCCCAGACAAACAAAGCGACAATAAAAAGTGTTGGAATTATTTTTGTCATATTAGCCCCTTATCTTTTGGTTAACTTGTTCTCTAATTCTATTGTCTTTGGAAACAAGACATTATTCTCGATGTGAATGTGCGTATAGAGATCCGATTCAAATTGTTCAATCGAAGACTCAAACTCTGTGATCATATTTCTATCGGAAAAATCGTTTACACCTTTATTAAGAGTCGATTTAATTTTTCTGATCAATTCAATTGATGCTTCGTGCTCTGCTGTTAATTGTTTTAGGTGGTCTCGAACTGTTCCGTAATTTCTTGATTTGGGACGTTCGTTAAATTTTTCTGTGCCTATTAAATACTTAATTAAAGGAAAAATCATTTTCTCTTCTTTGTCCATGTGTATTTTCGTGTTGCGCGTTAACTGATCTATTAATAGAATTATGACGAAGCCGTTTACTTGTGTCTCCCAAAAATTTTTAAACTTATCCAATTGTTGCAAAGTGCTTCTTACAAAGGAATGATGCTGATTCACTATGTATTTGATAAGTTCTAATAAATCTTTTTTCTCAAGGCAGTAGTAATTATCTTCGCTTTGTAATATCTCGGAAAGCTCGGCATGAATTTTATTAAGAGGAATTTTACTTTCCCGAACGGCGTCTATCAATTTTTGATTTGGATTGCATAAGTATTGAAGCTTATATAAGTAGAACAAATCTGCCGCCTTTACATTTATATTAACTATTTCAGCAAGCGTAAGATTTTTAACCATCTCGAAATTTTTCATAATTGCACTTCTTGTTATAGTGGTATTTTTGTGGAACAAAATGTCTTATTTTGTTCCGAAGAATTTCCTAATAGCTAACCTCATTCACCTCTGCAAATCGAAACAAGTAATGATTCGCAATAATCAGATAATTATTTCTGAATAAACATATAAACTAATTCGATTTTAGTCAAGGGAAAATAAAAGTGGGTCATTATTATCCTATTATTTTGTTTTTCCTTTATTTTGAAGCAAATTATTCGATTGACAAAAAGGACGGAAAGCTATAATTTTATATTCAGAAATTAATGTCTGATATTATAGTCCCCAAGATGAGCGCAAAAAAGACTTTTATCAAAAATCCGGAAAAACCGGTACAAAAATATAGATTCTTAGTACAGGTTTTCTTTGCACTAATATGCATTTGGATCGGTATTGAATTTTACTTTTTTATAAAATATCTGGAGACAGGTGGAGCAGCCGGCAGTTCATACAGACCACCCGGTGTTGAAGGATTTCTTCCTATTAGCGCTCTTATGAGTGTTTACAATTTTTTACTAACCGGTAAAATTCATCCTGCTCATCCGGCTGGTATGTTTATTCTGGTTGCAATTTTTGCCGTGTCTTTCGTCTTCGGAAAATCCTTCTGCAGCTGGATTTGCCCTATCGGTTTACTTTCAGAACTTGTTGGAGACTTTAGCGATAAAATCTATAAGAAACTTTTTAAGCGTAGAATTAAACTTCCAAGAATTTTTGACTATCCTCTCAGAAGTCTAAAATATCTCTTGCTTGGATTTTTTATTTATGCAATATTCTTTGCAATGACAACTACAGCTCTTCAATTCTTTTTAAACAGTCCTTACAATAAAATTGCCGATGTAAAGATGTGGTATTTTTTTGCAGACATTAGCAGATTTTCATTAATAGTTATTGCTTCGCTATTTGTTCTTTCGATTTTTATTAGAAATTTCTGGTGCAGATATTTATGCCCTTATGGAGCATTGCTTGGATTAATATCGTTATTAAGCGCAACAAAAATTAAGAGAGAAACAAAATGCTGTATTGATTGCAATTTATGCGCGAAAGTATGCCCCTCATTTATTAAAGTTGATAAAGTTGTATCAGTCCGCTCTGATGAATGTACAATGTGTTTAAGCTGTGTTGATATTTGTCCCGTTGCCAATACGCTAAATGTAAAAACGAAAATTGTTGAGAAGAAATTTCCTAAACAATATATTGGATTTGGAATTATTGGAATCTACATACTGATTATTGGAATTGGAATAGTTTCCGGTAATTGGAATAACAACATCTCGAAAGAAGAGTATCTTATTCTCCATAAAAATATTGACAGCATTGGTCACCCGACAAGCACGCAGGACATAAAAAAACTGAACCGCGCATCAGAGAACGGAGCTGATAATGGAACAAAGCAGTTCTTCAAAGATTAATAAAGTAATTCAATTCATTAAGAATTTTATTCCACCTGTACAATGGCAATTCTATGTAATAATTCTTCTCGGAATTATTACCGGGCTTGGTATTTATATTTTCTATATTTCTAATGCTGCATCATACTTATCAAATGATCCGCGTGCATGTGTAAACTGCCATGTTATGAATGTTCATTATGCAAGCTGGCAAAAGGGAAGTCACGCCAAAGTTGCAACATGTAATGATTGCCACGTACCTCACGATAACTTGATAAGGACTTACTGGTTTAAGGCGAATGACGGATTACGACACGCAACTTATTTTACGATGCGATGGGAACCTCAGGTAATCCAAATTAAACAAGCAGGTAAAGAAGCTGTTCAGGAAAACTGTATCCGGTGTCATTCAAATGCAATTCACCCTGTAGCACTGAGGGCAATAAGCAATAAGAATGTGGCAGATCAAACAGAAAGATTCTGCTGGGAATGCCACCGCGATACACCGCACGGAAGAGTAAACAGTCTTTCTTCAGCTCCATTTGCAAGAGTACCTTTGCTTGAACCTGTAGTACCGGAATGGATAAATAAACTTACTGATAAATAAATGTCGAACTAAAAATAGAAAGGACGGAAATGAAATCAATTCAAGAAATTATTAAGAGAAAACCATGGGTTGGATGGATATTATTTCTGGTTACGGTAATCGTTGTATTCTTAATAGGATTGTTCGCTTCATCTATTGTGGAAAGAAGAGGCGAATCGTTTGCACTTCAAGTTATAAAACCATTACCGGATTGGGAGCCAAGAAACGAAGTATGGGGAGAAAATTTTCCACTGCAGTACGAAACCTATCGTAAGACACTCGATACTACTTTTGCAAGTAAACATGGCGGTTCGGTAATGATCGATTATCTGGAAAAATATCCAGACCTAATTATATTATGGGCAGGGAATGCGTTTTCTAAAGACTACAGACAAGGGCGCGGACACGCTTATGTAGTTAAAGATATAAGAAATTCTTTGCGCACGGGTGATAACAAAATTAGTCCGCAGCCGGGAACATGCTGGGCTTGTAAGAGCACAGACGTTCCAAGAGTAATGAATAATATGGGCGTTGCCAATTTCTATAAGTCAAAGTGGAAAGACCTTGGTGCAGAAATTGTGAATCATATCGGTTGTCAGGACTGTCACGATCCCAAAACTATGGATTTGAGAATTACACGTCCTGCTCTTATTGAAGCATTTCAGAGACAGGGAAGAGACATAAAAAGTTTTACTCATAATGAAATGCGCTCACTTGTTTGCGCTCAATGCCACGTTGAATATTATTTCAAGGGAAAAGAAGGAAAGTATCTTACATTTCCATGGGACAAAGGATTTAGCGCGGAGGATATGGAAAAATATTATGATGAAGCTGAATTTGCAGACTGGACCCATGCACTTAGCAAAGCCCCTATGCTTAAAGCACAACACCCCGATTTTGAATTATACATGACAGGCGTTCATGCAGACAGAGGTGTTTCGTGCGCGGACTGTCATATGCCGTATAAAACTGAAGGCGGTGTTAAATTCACAGACCATCATATTCAAAGTCCCTTGAACAATATCGAAAACTCATGTTTTGTTTGTCATAGAGAGAAAACACAAAAGTTACTTGAAGATGTTTATCAGCGTCAGGATAAAATTAAAGAGCTTCGCCAGCTTGCAGAAAGAGCATTAGCAGCAGCACATATTGAAGCAAAGATTGCGTGGGAGAACGGAGCTTCAGAATCGGAAATGAAACCGGCGCTTCAATTAATTAGACATGCACAATGGAGATGGGATTGGGTTGCAGCCGCGAACGGATTAGGATTTCATTCGCCCGTTGAAGCAATGAGGGTTTTGGGCACTTCAATACAAAAAGCTGAAACCGCCAGAAGAGAAATAGCCTTAGTTCTCGTTAAGCATGGCGTTAAATATCCCGTAGCTCTTCCCGATGTATCCACAAAAGAGAAAGCACAAAAGTATATCGGATTAAACATGCAGGAATTGCGAGAAGGAAAGAAAGAATTTCTTAAGACAACAGTTATAGAGTGGGATAAAAAAGCAAAGGAAAGACAGGGAACACTAATCAGTTATTAAAAGAGTTTTTTAGGTATGGAAAAATAAAATTGGGGTTTACTTCTATGAAAAAAGTTCTATTATTATTTTGGATGTTTGCAACAATATCCGGGTTAACAGCTCAGGAGTACTTAAAATTTTCTGCGCAAATACGTCCACGTTTCGAAATTGACAACAAAGATTTTAAGTCATCAACCCGGGCAAACACGTTAACAGCGTTTCGAACTCGCTTGGGTTTGGCGTTTTTACCTGTTAAGAATATTAGCGGATTTATCCAGATTCAGGATTCAAGAACATTTGGCGAGGAAACATCCACAACAGCAAATATGAAAAATCTTGATCTGCACCAGGCATTCTTCAAAATAGAAAATTTGTTTGACTTACCTTTTGATGTAAAGCTTGGTCGCTTCGAAGCTATTTACGGTTCGGAAAGATTTATTGGCTCTGTTAACTGGCATAATGTTGGAAGATCCTTTGACGGCGGAATACTCACCTATAAGAACGAAATAGTTAATGTTGATTTGTTTGTTGCAAGAGAATTTGAAAAATTCTTAACCGGCGATTCTACCGATCAAAATATTTATGGCTTGTTTGTTGACCTTAATCTTGTAAAGTCTTATAACCTCCAGCCGTTTATAATTATGCAAAGGATGCAGCCGATAAATGCTTTAAATAGAGCAACTCTTGGCATTAATATAAAAAGCAACCTTAATAAACTAAATCACGAAGTTGATTTTGGATATCAGACCGGCACCATCTTTTCCGGAGGAAGAGAGCAAAATATAAGCGCTTACACATTTTCCTTTAACGCTGAATATAATTTTGACGGGGAATTGAAACCAACCTTAGGCGCACAGATTGATGCTGTAAGCGGCGATAGTAATCCAATAGATAATAATTACAATGCCTACACTTCATTGTACGGAACCGGTCACAAGTTTTTTGGCTACATGGATTATTTCATTAACTTCCCAAGTGATACTTACGGATTGGGTCTGATTGATCTGATCGGGAAATTTGGAATTTCTCCCTCCGCAGATCTAAAACTGAATCTCTATTTTCATCTATTTAATTCAATGAAGAATTATACATTATTAAGCGGAACTGAATCTAATTCATTCGGTACAGAACTGGATTTAGTTGCTCTGTATAAATATAACACCAATGTTACTTTTGAAGCCGGAGGCTCATTCTTTTCTGCTGGAGATATCTTTAAGGAGAAAAGGGGTAAAGACGCCGCAACGTGGTTCTATCTAATGGCGGTTGTTAATTTCTAAGAAATATTCGAAAAAAGAATTATTTAAAAAGGGGATGTGAATAACATCCCTTTTGTTTTTATGTTTGCATAAAGATAATATTTTGGTGTAGATGTGATAAAGGGGAAATCCGATTTTTCAACAGGAAAAATAAAAGATGAAAGAGAATCACCGGCAGTTGATAAGAAGGGATCAATTCCAATGATTTAATAATCTGTGGAGTGTTTATGGAAGAGGAGAAAATAAAATTTGGATTTATTCCGGCTGCAAGTAAAATCACAACTATTTCACCGGATGAAATTGCAAAAGAAATCCAAATCAGTTTAACCCAGCATGATATTTATCCGGTTAACGAAACCTGGATAAACCGAAGTATTCCAATCCTTTACTTAATACTAACCGGCGGAACAGAACAGGAGATATATAAACTTATAAAAGAACGAAAGGCGTTATTAAATGGAGAGCCGAATATTCTTTTAGCACATCCGGGCAACAATTCGCTTCCGGCTTCTCTTGAAATTTTAGCGCGCCTTAATCAGGAAGGAATTAAAGGAAAAATAATTTACCTTGACGAAACTACAAATAAAGATTGCTGGAAAACTATTGAGAGAACCTTAAAATATTTTGATGTTTTTTATAAACTAAGAAGAACGAGAATCGGATTGATTGGAGAACCGTCCGAATGGCTTATCGCAAGTAATGTAAACAGCGATATGCTTAAAAAGAATTGGGGCGCAGAGATAATTAATATTCACATTGACGAATTAAAAAATATGCTTCATAATATTACCGACGAAGAAATTGAGGACGAACATTTTTCGTTTGTAAATAAAGCAATGAATATAAAAGAGCCTTCAAAGAAAGAGATAAGGAATGTTGTTAAAATATATGCCGCGTTAAAAAAACTTGTTGACGAATATAAAATTGACAGCTTATCAATCCGCTGCTTTGAACTTGTTACAGACTTAAAGACCACAGGATGTTTTGCGTTATCCAAACTTAACGACATAGGAATAGTAGCCGGCTGCGAAGGTGATATTGTATCTACATTAGGAATGATTTGGGCGAGTTACTTAACAGATCAGATTCCATGGATGGCGAACCCCGTTCGAATTGATGAACAGAATAATTCCTTATGGCTTGCACATTGCACCGTTCCAATGGGAATGGTAGAAAATTATAAGCTGCGTTCTCATTTCGAGTCGGGTTTGGGTGTTGGAATTGAAGGTGAACTTTCCAGGGGCAAGGCAACTCTGTTCAGACTAGGAGGAACAAACCTTGATAAATTGTGGATCTCGAATGCAGAAATAATTCAATCCGGCGCGGAAGAAAATCTTTGCAGAACCCAAGCGTTGGTTAAATTACATGGCAGTTATAAAGTTTCTGATCTATTATCCGAACCTTTGGGAAACCACATGCTTCTTCTCCGCGGCAATTATGCTAAAGAACTTCTTAACTGGTGGGAGATGTTTATTGGATCTTAAGCCAGTAATTGATCTGCAACTTTTACAGCGCCGTATGCATCCTTTCCATAACCGGTTGCGCCTATTTCATCAGCAAACTTTTGATTTAATGGTGCGCCGCCAACAATGAAAGGTACATTAACATTCTTATTCTTAAAATGTTCGATCACCGGTTTCATGTTAATCATTGTAGTAGTAAGGAGTGCCGACATTCCAATTAAGTCCGGTTTATGAGTTTCATATTCCTGATAGAACTTATTTACATCGCATCCTGTACCTATATCCACCACCTCGTAACCGGCGCCTTGCATCATAGTAGCAACAATATTTTTTCCTATATCATGAACATCACCTTTTACAGTTCCTATTAAAATTTTTCCTTTAGATTTAACCTTGCCCGAAAGCATAAGAGGTTCAATAACCTTCATAGAAGTTTTCATTGCACGCGCAGCAACTAAAACTTGTGGTACATACATCTGATTATCCCTAAATCTTTGTCCAACTACTTCCATTCCTTTCATAAGACCATCATTCAAAATAGTTTGAGGGCTGCAGTTTTCATGGATTAATTCTTCAGTTATTCTTTGTGCATCAATATGTTTTCCGGCAATAACAAATTGAGCAAGTTCAGAAAGTTTTTCTTGTTCAGTCATTTAATAACCCATCATAGAATTTTAATTTTACCGGCTCAAATTTAGAAAGGAAATTTATAAGATTCTCTTTATTCGTTCGAAAAATCAATTTTTTTGCCGAAGTAGTAAAAATTGTCGGTTTTTATTCGATAATAATTCAAAAAGGTTTTTAACATGAGATTTCTGTTCAATCTTATTTTCATTCTTTGTGTGTTAATTCTTTTTGCGGCATGTTCAACTGTTCTTAATACTACAACGCAGAATTTAGAAATTAAGACCAATCCTGCAAATGCAAAGATTTCAGTTGATGGAAAAAAATTCGGCACAAGTCCGCAAATAATTAATATTGATAGAGGCAGCAATCATACAATAAAACTGGAATTAGAGGGGCACGAAACGTACGAAACGCAAATAACACGAAAAATTTCATTCTGGTTCTGGGCAAATGTATTTAACGGATTTATTCCCGGAATGCTTACAGATATGTTTACAGGAGCAATGTATAATCTTTTGCCAGAAATTATTGAAGTCGATTTAACACCAGCTAAACAACCAGAAAAAACCGGCAGGAAATAATTTTATTATTCTGTCTGGAATAACAAACTTTTATACTTTTCATAAATCTCATCGCTTGCTAAGGCGCCAAGGGTTCTGCATATATCAAGTGCAAATTGATTTGCTAAAAGATTTGTTTTTTGCATCTCCATATTGAACAGATAACCGATGCATACAATTGCTGAATATGCATCCCCGGCACCAAGTGTATCAATTACTTCCAAAGATTCACTTCTGTAATAATCGGTACTTTCCTGGTTACTTAGTATCGCGCCGTCTTTACCAAATGTAACTGCAATTAGGCTGATGTTGAATTTTTCCAAAAGTTGATTTACTGCTGTTAAGGTTTCCTTGTGCAGATTGAAGTACGATTGTAAAACCGTCAATTCGCGCTCGTTAATTTTTATTACATTGGATATGCGAAGAGATTCTTCGATCATCTCTTTAGTAAAGAATTCATGCCTAAGATTCAGATCGCAAAAATACTTTATGTTCTTTCCGAAAGTAGATTGTATTGTTTTACGGGCTGTTAAGTTTCTCTGTCCGAACGTCCCAAAGTAAAGTAAATCGGTTTTGTGTTCAATAAGAGCCATAGATTTTTTATCCAGAACAAAATAGTCGAAGCAATTATAACCGCTCATTGTAAAATGCGGCGATTTATTTTCATCAAGAGCAACTAATACCGTTCCGGTCGGATAATTTTCATCAACAAAAATGTGGCTGGTGGGAAAGCCAATTTTATTTAAGTGGTTAAGAATTTCAGCTCCGTTTTCATCATTGCCAACACTCGAAATAAAATTTGCTTTGCCCAATAATTTCCAGACGTGATATATAAAGTTGAACGGCGCTCCTCCTATACGCTTTTGATCCGGATAAATATCGTACAGAATTTCTCCTATTGCAGTTACATTTAAGTTCATAAAAAAAAGTATCTCCCTATTCAAATCTAATAGAGATGTTTTTATAAATGCAAATTTGATTTCAACTGGAGGCAGCCGGAATTAATTTTATTTACTAATCTTCCTCTGAGGGAAAAAAATATTTTATTGCTTTCACTCCCTAAGAATTGGGTGCGATTCCGCGCCTAATCTTTCCTTTGATAAAACTCTATTCTTAATCGATTCTTTTCAGTGTGAGTTTAGTTTTACATATTTTGTTCTTTATTCTATCCTCCTAATAGCACATTGATTGAACTGATTAAACTGATATTCAAATCACTTAAAATCTGTTACATCTGTGTGTTATCGGCTATCCAGATTGAACTGATTAAACAGACCTGTTTTCACAAACAGATTTGTAAGAGCATGAATTATTTCGTTTAAATACTTTTACTGCCGGCTCTTTTCATTTGCACTAGTAAAGCTCCTGCAGCGGCAACTGCCATTCCACCAATTTCTTTAATCGATATTGTTTCCCCAAGAAAAATCCATGCAATTAGTGCAATTTGAATAAGCATTGTTCCGTTAATTATACTTGATTCCATAGCCGTTAATGACCTAAGCGAAATATTCCATAATGTAAAAGCCAGGGCTGTATTAATAAGCGCAAGCCAGAGAATATATATAATGTTAGTTGTGTTAATTGATGGCAATCCTTGAACAATTAAACCGATAATTAAAAGTAATGCTGCTCCAACTCCCATACTTATTACCGTAACAACTAAAGGATGATGTTTGCCGCCTCGGTTAATATCCCTTCCAAGAACAGCGGAACCGGAGTTTGCAAGCACGCCTATTGTCATAACAATTAAACCGAGGGCTTGATCGCCCAAAAGTGAAATCGGAAAAAAGTATACAATTATTCCCGCAACAAATAATAACGTTCCTATCCATTGTTGTTTTGTAGGTATTTCTGAAATTAGAACTATGCCAAGCAGCGCAACAATTATCGGCGTAAAATTTAACCACAGACTTACTGTAACCGCCGGAAGTAATGATAAACCTAAAAACTGCGTTCCTTGTGTTGCTGTATAAAACACAATTCCTAAAAGAATTAGTTTATACCATGTTTTCTTATCTAAATTCTTTATTTCCTCAATTCTGTCTTTACTAACAGCAAAAGGTAAAAGAGAAACAAATGCAATAAAGTATCTTAATCCTGCAAAAGTTAAGGGAGGAATTTCCTTAAGCCCAAGTTTGATTATCACAAAAGATGTAGACCATAGAAAGGTAACAAGCAGAGCAAGTAGAATTGCTAAAGTTCGGGAAATCGGCTTTGAAAAGATTTCTACCTCATCTAAATTATTTTCCAAAGAAGAGTTTTAATGCATACAGAAAAAGAAAGACTGCAAATATTTTCTTCAGGGTTTCTTCTGGAAGCGAAAGAGCATATAATGACGAAAAATAACTTCCGATTAGAAAAGTAATTGCCATAATTCCGACAGCTTTCAGGTGGATGTGTCCGGCGTTATAATAATTCATTACAGCTAAAATCCCAATTGGAAGTAATAATAATCCAAGAGATGTTCCTTGTGCATCTTTTTGTGTATATCCAAGAAAACCGACAAGCATTGGAATAATTACAATACCGCCGCCAATACCGAGAACCCCGCTTACTAATCCGGCGGTTAAACCGATCAATAAAAGAATAAGAGTTTCATTCATAATTTTTTTACCTTTCTTGAGCGTTTAATGACTGCCACAAGACACTAACTGACTAATTCCATTAACAGCCAATCATCCGGATCAATTTTAAATTCTATTCCGTTAGGAATAACTATCTCGCCTTTTCCGTTAAGCATATCTACCCGATTAATTTCATTTCCGCGTTTTACTTCAACCGGTAAATCAAACGGCAGGTTGTTTTCGGTTGTCCACCATAATTTTAATATTCCAGATTCATATTTGTAATTAAGTTTTGGTAATGGTGCATGACGTAAATAGACTTCGAAGAACCAATCCAATTTTTTGCCTGATATATTTTCTGCTATTTCAATCATTTCATCTGTTGTTGCAAAGCGGCATTGAGATCCATCGGTTGCTCTTTCCATTACTTCTGTTGGATAAGCCCATCTTCTCAATACTTTAAAGAATAATTCATCGCCCAGATAGTATCTAAGTGTATGAACCATCCACGCACCTTTATAATAAACATCGAGTCCGTAAGTTTCTCCGGCGGTATGCTCGCCGCGCGGGGCAATCGGTTTTTTGTTCGAAAATCTCTTAATACTTTTTAAGTAACCCAAATATTGATCTTTGCCGAATACCTTTTCTAAGTACAATGGCTGCATGTATGTTCCAAGTCCTTCATGAATCCAGAAATCACTCCAATCCTTATTAGTTACAAGGTTGCCCCACCATTCGTGGGAAAATTCGTGATGATGAAGCCAATCAAATGCGAAATCTTTATGGTTCTTCCATCCGAAGCCGTAAGCAATAGCTGTTTGATGTTCCATTCCAAGATGTGGTGTTTCAACAACTGAATATTTATCGGCACGGAATGGATAGGGTCCAATTAATTCTTCCATTACTTTCATGTGTATTAAGAACTGAACCGAATGAGTTTTTGCCTTATCATAATTTTCTGGCAGAACCCAAACGGTAAACGGAATTTTTTCACCTGTAATACTTGTATAGTCATATTCAATCGGTTTGTATGGGCCCAGGTAGAACATAATATTATAATTGTTAATTGGAGTAGAGACAAACCATTTCCATGTTTTAGTTCCGTTGCTATTGTTAACAGATGAAATAAATTTTCCGCTGCCAATACAAATTAGGTCGTTGGGAGCGGTAATATGTAAAGAAACTGAGTCCGGCTCATCACTTGGATGATCTTTACAAGGAAGCCAGATATCAGCACCGCCGCCCTGGCATGTTAATGTAATCCAATCGATATTGTCTTTCGTTTTAGGCCAGAGAAAGCCGTCATCCCACGGCGGATTCTTTGCTATACGCGGCTGCCCGCTATAACTTATTGAAAGAACAATTTCTTCATTTACAGTAATTTCTCTCTCAAAACAAAATAATATCTTTCCATTGTTATGAGTGAATGAAAATGAATTGTTGACCGGTTTAATTAGTTCTATATTGTCGATTGTGAAAGTAGTATCAAGGTCTACAATTATCTCCTTTAAGCTGTGTTTAGAAGTAGAAGTAATTATAACCGTTCCTCCAATTGATTTGCTGGCGGGATCTATATTAAGACTTATGTCGTAGTATTTTACATCGTAACTTGATTGTTCCGGCTTTAGTCTGCCGCCCGAATCCTGTGAACCAAATTGTGCAAATAGACGGAGCGAAATAAAGATTAACAAAATTAATTTTTTCATTTTACTCTTATTCCAGCTTTTATGAAATTAGGCACACAAAAAATCTTAATAGGTGTTGTGAAAATAGAATTCTCAAAAAATAAATACCAATCGGTTTCTAAAATAATTTTATAAAACAAAGGTGAAAATATGCTGATAAATATTTTTCGAATCACAATTCTCTTTTTATCAATAATAATTTTAGGATGCTCACAAAAATCTTCTGTTGAAAATCGGCTTGACCAGCAGGTATTACTTAAGCATATAGAAGAAATAGCATCTGATAAGTTTTTAGGAAGAAAGCCCGCCACAAAGGGAGAAGAAGTTACAATATCATATCTGGTAGATGAATATAAAAAACTTGAGCTGCTGCCATTGAATGGAGACAGTTATTTGCAGCCAGTACCGTTTGTTGAAATTTCTCCCGAGTATCCAAAACAACTCTTAATTAAGGGAAAGAGCGGCAGCGTTGTTCTAAACCATGGTAATGATTTTGTTGCGGTAACAAAAAGAATTGAAGAGAAGATCGAAGTGCTTAACAGCGATATTGTTTTTGCCGGCTATGGTATTGTTGCCCCTGAATATAACTGGAATGATTATGAAGGAATTGATGTAAAAAATAAAATTGTGATAGTAATGGTAAACGACCCCGGGTATGCTGCTGCCGATCCAAATCTGTTTACAGGCAAGAAGATGACTTACTACGGGAGATGGACTTATAAATACGAAGAAGCTGCAAGGCAGGGTGCTGCGGGCGTTTTAATTATTCATGAAGATGGAGCTGCAAGCTATCCGTGGGGAGTTGTTCAGAATGGAAGAATTGGACCCCAATTCGTTGTTGATGACGGTAATAAAAATAAGAGCAAATGTAAATTCGAAGGATGGATAACGCTTAGTAAGGCGAAAGAAATATTTTCACTTGCCGGCTTGATTTTGGATGACGAACTAAAAGCCGCGGCTCAACGCGGCTTCAAATCCAAACAAATGGGATTGAACACTTCTCTTGTTATGAATAACAAACTTAAGTTTCTAACAACAAATAATGTGCTTGGTTATTTCCCCGGTTCCGAGCGCCCGGATGAATATGTTTTCTATATGGCGCATTGGGATCATTTCGGTTACGATTCAACTTTAACTACCGAAGATAAAATTTATAACGGTGCGGTTGACAATGCAACCGGCGTTGCCGGAATTCTTACAATTGCAAGGGCAATCAAATCGCTTCCAGAAAAACCGAGACGCTCCGCCGTGTTCTTCGCAATTACTTTGGAAGAGTTCGGCTTGCTCGGTTC
>DYHC01000009.1:13008-17035 GCA_020724325.1 Melioribacter roseus | reverse complement strand
CGTTAGTGGCGATTCCTTCCATCATTCCTTCTTTAAGTCACGTTAGTGGCGATTCCTTCCATCATTCCTTCTTTAAGTCACGTTAGTGGCGATTCTTTCCTTCTTTCCTTTAATTCCTCAATGAAAACGTACACTTTCTTTCTTAACAGTATCAACAAGAAATCTCAAATTATCGGGCTTTACATCGGGTAATATTCCATGACCAAGATTAAAAATATGTCCGCTGCCTTTACCAAAAGATTCCAAAACACTAATTGTTTCAGACCTTATTTTATCTTCAGAGCAATAAAGAATTGTTGGGTCCAGATTTCCCTGTAATGCTGCTTTATTGCCGATCAGAGAACGAACTTCAGTTATGTTCATTGTCCAATCGAGTCCAATAACATCGGCACCGCATTGAGCAAGCTCCATCATTTTATAATGAACACCTTTTGCAAAAATAATAACTGGTTCAGTATTCCGTTTAATTTTTGATATCACTTTAATAATGTATTGAAGTGAAAATTCCTCGAAATCTTTTGGAGATAAAATTCCTCCCCAAGTATCAAAGATTTGGACAGCATTTGCGCCGGATTCAATAATAGCGGAAAGATAATCTGCCGTGATATCTGCCAGGAGGTTAAGCAGAGAATGCGCAGCAACCGGCTGGTTATAAATAAACTTTTTTATTTCCGAAAAATTTTTTGATCCTCCGCCTTCAACCATATACGTCATTAACGTCCATGGTGCGCCAGCAAATCCGATTAAAGGGACTTTTCCGTTAAGTTCTTTTTTGGTTAGTACTACAGCATCAAGAACATATTTTAATTCCTTATAGGGATCTACGGGATTTAGTTTTTTTACGTGCTCAATATTACGGATTGGATTGTAGAGTTTAGGGCCTTTGCTTTCAAGCATTTCGAGTTTCATTCCCATTGCTTCCGGGATAACAAGAATGTCTGAAAAAATAATTGCTGCATCAACGCCAATAATATCAACTGGTTGAATTGTAACTTCAGCTGCAAGCTCGGGTGTTTTACACATAGTAATAAAATCGTATTTATCGCGTATTGCACGGTATTCGGGTAAATATCTTCCGGCTTGCCTCATTATCCAGACAGGAGTTCTCTCAACAGGCTCCCTCCTGCATGCTTTAATAAAAAGATCATTTTTTAATTGTGTCAATTATTCTCCGTTTAAGCAATATTAAATGTAGTTGAATAGAAAGTATTAATAGCTTCAGCAATACCTCTTAAAGAAAAGGTGTTTGGTACAATGTTTACCGTAACACCAAGATTTTTAATCGCATCTTCTGTAGTTATGCCAATTGCACAGATAACACTACCCTGAAAATAATTATGATAGTTTTCCAGGTTAAGAATTTTGATAAACCCGTTAAAAGAAGAAGGACTTGTAAATGCAAAAAGATCCGGTTTGCTGTTAAGAATTATATTTATTTCATTTTTCAAATCATCCTGTTCGTTATACACAGTATCATAGATATTCATTTTAATAACTGAAGCTCCCAAATTGGTTAAACCATTCATCAACTCGTAACCGGAAATAGATGAACCGGGAATTAATATTTTTTCTTCGCTTAGATTAATTTCAGAAAATTTTTTGATTAATCCACGAACACTAAATTCTTCAGGAATAATATGAATATAGATCCCGTGAGCGCGGCAAGATTCTGCCGTGCTGCTTCCAACTACGGCAACTTTCGTTCTAGTCAAATCTGGTTTGTATTCATCAACAAGCTTTGAAAAAACGTCAACAGCATTTGGCGATGTAAATACTATGTAATCAAAGTGATCCGAGTTTGATACTAATCCGGATAAATCGAGTGAATTGTAAACAGGTAAAATTTTTATTGTGGGGAAGTAAATAAATTCTGCACCCATGGCAGTCAAATTATTAAAGACAGTTCCGCAATCTTCTTCAGATTTAGTAATCAAAATTTTTTTACCTTTAAGATAGTTCACTTACTTCTATCCTTTCTATAGATATAATCAAGTATTTCCGATGCGCCGGCTTTCAATAATTGTGATGCAAGTTTTTGACCTAACTTTTCAGGCGATTTAACATTACCAATAATTTTTTTTCTAAATGTAACGGTTCCATCAATAGACCCAACTAATGCTTCCAAAGAAATCGAACCTGAAATAACTGATGCATAAGCACCGATTGGAACCTGGCATCCTCCTTCAAGGGCTTTTAGCAATGCACGTTCAGCTCTAACGGCTAAAAAAGTTTTTTCGTGATTAATCTTTTTTAATACTTTCAGAGCAAATAAATTATCGGTTCGTGTTTCAATTCCGAGTGCACCTTGCCCAACAGCCGGCAATATCTGCTTAATACTTATAACTGAAGAGATATATTTATTCAGTTTAAGCCGTTCAACACCCGCACGTGCAAGTATAATTGCATCCCAATTAGAATCAATCAGCTTTTTAATTCTTGTCGGAACATTGCCGCGTAATTCTTCTATTTTAAGATCCGGTCTTAAGTGTAAAAGTTGCGAGCGTCTTCTTAAAGAACCTGTAGCAATTATAGAACCATTCGGTAAGTTATTGATTGTTATCCCTTTCTTTTTTGCAACCAGAACATCCTGCACTGGATGTCTCTTTGTTACTGCTGCAAGTGTAAGTCCATTTGGTAATTCTGTCTGCAAATCTTTTAAGCTATGAACCGCAATGTCTATTGAACCGTTCAATAATTCGGTTTCAAGTTCTTTGGTAAACAATCCTTTATCACCAATCTTTGATAAAGCGATGTCTAAAATTTTATCGCCCTTAGTATTAATTATTTTTAACTCTACAGAAAGATTTTTATACTTTTTCTCCAGCAGGGTTTTAACAAATTTAGCTTGCCAGAGAGCAAGCTCACTTCCGCGGGAGCCGATAACCAATTTATTTTTTTTCACTATTCTGCTCATTATTAATAGATGAATCCAGGTTAAATAATTCTTTTAATATTATTGAATTGGATATTACTTTCTGAACATTATTTCCATTTTCTGCCATTTCTCTTAATTTAATTGTAGGATTATGCAATAACCTTCCAATTAATCTGCGTGTCATATCTTCAATTTTAGAAAAATCTTCTTCGCTAATTTTATTTTTAATTTTGTCAAGTTCATCCGCCCTAATAACATCGAAGAAATTTCGCAAGCTTTTAATAGTTGGAACAACCTCAAGAGTATTGTGCCAGCTGAAGAACCCTACCATTTCCTCAATAATAATTTTTTCAACATTCGGAATTTCATTGCGTCTTTTTTGAAGATTTTGGTCAACAATAATTCTTAACGAATCCATATCGTGATAAAACACATTATCAATATTACGAACCGCGGGTTCAATATCTCTTGGAACAGCAATATCCATTAAGACAATTGGCGTACCTCTTCTTTTCTTCATTGCAGTAAAAACATCGGAGTAATTGATTAAGAAGTTTTCTGAGCTTGTAGCGCTTATTATGATATCGAAATTATGCAGATGTTCATTCAAAAATTGAAATGGAATTACTTCACCGCTAACTTTTTCTGCGAGAGCTTTGGCACGTTCTATTGAGCGGTTCGAAATTGTTATTTTACCAATTCCCTTATCTTTAAGATTAACCGCAGCTAACTCGCCGGTTTCTCCGGCACCAATAACGAGAGCCGATTTTTTATCCAATCCGGCAAATATTTTTTCAACAACTTGAACCGCCGCAAAACTTATTGTAACCGCACCTTCTCCAATTGAGGTTTCTTTAATTGTACGTTTTCCTACTTTAATTGCTGTTTCGAACAATCGATGAAAAACGGGCCCGGTAAAATCCAGATCCTCCGAAATCTCAAATGCTTCTTTTACCTGTCCTAAAATTTGGCTGTCGCCAATTATCAGCGAATCAATTCCAGAAGCTACTTTAAATAAATGTTTTACTGCTCCGCACGAAAAGTACTTTTGAAAATATTCCGGTTTTATTTGATCTACCGGTTTATAATTTAACAAAGATTGAATAATTACATTGGTGTTTAAAGAAGCTGAGTTAGGCAAGCCAAAAATTT
>DYHC01000009.1:0-12998 GCA_020724325.1 Melioribacter roseus | reverse complement strand
GTCCGGTTGCAGGTTGAAATAACAACACCTTCAAACAAAATTTCTTTTAGAGCGGGAATAAATTCAACTATTTCATTACGAGACAAATGAAGTGCTTCACGAATTTCAATTGGAGAATTATTATGGTTTATTGTAATGCCGATTAAATTCATTTTAAAATTTACTTTCAATAAAACGAATGAAAGGTGTTAGCGAGAGTAGTTGTTAGAATTAAAGAAATTATTGCAAATAAAAACCCGGCAATAGAAAACCAGATTACCTTTTTACCGTACCAGTTTGCAGTAAATTTGCATAGGATGCCGGCGCCGTAAATAATCCACACAAAACCTGTTCCAATTAATTTGGGGTCGCTGTAACTGAAGTTAGGAAATGCAGAAGGAAGCCATGTAATTCCTATAATAATTGCAACTGTAAAGAGCACAAAGCCAATTAGCAGCGAGTTAAAACTTAATTTTTCCAATATTTCCAAACTTGGCAGCCGGTTGAAAATTAATCCGAACTTACTCGATTTTAAGTTTTTATAAAGAACTAAGAACAAAAGACCATAGACCGCAGAAATTGTTATTCCGGAATAACCTAACAATGCGCTGATAACATGAATTCCAAGTAGGCGGTTTCGTAATACGTCAGGTACTACATAATTATTTTCGATGAATAATGACGAGACAATTTGAAATAATAGTGCAAAGAGAATGATAAACGCGCCTGTTCCTCTCACATCTGTAAGTAATTCGAGTATGAAGTATGAAAAACCGATTGCAAATGCAAGAATTGAAAAAATTTCGAATTTATTTGTAATTGGCGGATGGTCAAACTCTATTGTTCGTAATAATAGATAGCAAACATGCGTTATAAGAGTAACGAAAAGAAAAATTCTCTTTGAGTTAGCGAATGATTTCTTCTCATTAAAAAAATCTAACGCATAAATAAAAAATGTAAAGAGATATGCAAACGGTAATATTATATTTATTATCTCTACTGTAGATACCATAATTGACCGCCGATCAAAGATTTGTATTCGATAATTCTAATGAGTAACTCTCCGGGCACCAAATTTAAGAATTTATTGTTCTAAAAACTTATGATTTCCAGTGGGAAATTTAGAAAGGTTAGACAACAAATAAAAAAGAATGTCTCATCCCGCAAGCTGTACAAAGAATTAATCAAAACCTACAAAAAACGGCGTTTGTCATCTCGGGACCAATTTATCGAGGGAGTTGAACCTAAACCTTGAAGGTTAAGTGTTGTTGTTTATTTCCTCATAACATTCAAGGTTGTTGAGCTACGAAATGTAATTTCTCTTTCCCTTCGATCCTTCGAAGTGACACTTCTTAATTTGCCAGAGACTATTATAGATATTTATAAATCACTTCACATACTTTGCAATAAACTCTTCAACCTCTGGCAGTCCGCCTTGATAGATCAAATAACCATTGCTCGGTTCTCGTTCTGTAATTTCGCCGGCAATAGGTGTTAGCATTATTTCCTGTAATTTCTTCGGGTCGTTTGTTTGTCCCAAAGCCCAGCACAATTTCATATAAGCAGCTTCTGGCAGCATATTAGCTGCGGGTATTACACCAAGCTCCATCATATCCCGACCAGTATCGTAAACATACATTTGAACAAATCCCCATAAGGTCTGCACGGTCATATAAATAGCAATTCCTTTTTCGTGTGCGCGCTTAAGGGATGGATATAAAGGTTTGTTAACATGTCCAAGTCCTGTTCCTGCAATAACAATTCCTTTGTAATCGTTATCAATAAGAGAGTCGATAATATCGGGCATCATGTTAGGATAATAGTAAACTATGCTTACTTTCTCTTCGAACGATGTATTGATATTAACGCTGCGGTCTTTGCGCCGGCGCTTGTAATCTTTACGCAGCGGAGTAATTTCCTCGCGGCTCACTTTTGCGATTGGGATATCGCCAATAGTACGAAATGTTGAGCGGTAACTCGAATGCATTTTGCGGACGCGTGTTCCGCGGTGAAGCAATCCGTAGTAATCCGATGTAGGACCGAACATGCAAACCATAACTTCAGCAATATCACTTTCTGCCGCAGTCTTAACACTGTGCATAAGATTAAGCGCAGCATCGGATGACGGACGGTCGCTCGATCTCTGCGATCCAACCATTACAATAGGAACGGGTGAATCCTGAACCATAAATGATAATACTGCGGCTGTATGATGCATTGTATCTGTTCCATGTCCAATTACAATTCCATCAATTCCTTTTTCTATTTCGCGTCCAATAGCCTGTGCTGTACCAATCCATTGATCGGGCCCCATATTCTCGCTAAAGACACCATACAACTTTTCTGTTTCTAAGTTACAGAAATTTGCAAGCTCTGGAACCGAGCCGTAGAGTTCTCCGGGAGAGAAAGCAGGTATAACAGCCCCGGTTCTGTAATCGAGACGTGATGCAATTGTGCCGCCTGTGCCAAGAAGTTTTACATTTGGTTTTGATGGGTCGCGCGGAAAATCTTTTTCGGGAATTTTGTAATGTGCTTCTTTTCGTCCTTCGATCTTAATATCGGTTATATTTTCTGCAGCTATTCCAATGTTATAACCGACCCGTAGTTTAATTACAATATGAAAATGATCTGCGGTTTCTGACCGTGGAAGAATTATTCCCTTAAAATTTCCTTTTGTAGTTTTGATTTCAACATCACTCCAAACCTGGGCGCCAAAATTTTTTAGTGTACTGAGGGCTTTGCCTCTGTAACCTTTGTAATCTTCTGCCATTTTTCCCTCTGTGTTCTTTGCGGAAAACTCTGCGAACTCTGCGTTCAAATCTTTAACGATGTTCACGCTGAGATTACGCAGAGAGTGCTAAGACATCTTTATAATTTTCTCTTTTACAATTTTTCCTTCAACACTCATCCTAACTCTGTTCATAGTATGTGCAATCAGAATGTCATTTCTCTTCGAATAGTTTAACAAATTTATTTGTTCAACTTCTTTTATTGTCTGATATATTATTTCATCAATCTCTTTTGACGACAGAGGTTTTGGCAGTAATTCCGGATAGAATTTTCCTTTGGTAATTGTCTTTTGCATTGCAATCAAAATTCCATTACGCGAAAGTAAGCCGTCCTTGTATGCAATAAAAATATCTCTCATCATTTCGGGTGTAAGAAGAGAAATATCAAAACCCATCTTCTTCAATCTTTTCGGAAATTGAATAAGGGCAACGGCAGCTAAGACAGGGTTGATATTCCATTCAGTAACCAGATACTTAAATAATCCGGCAAATTTTGAAATTGATAATTCACAAATAATGTCTGTAGGAATTCTTAATTGTTTATACCATTCCTCACTAATCCAGAATTTCTCGGGTAAATTTTCTTTTAGTCTATTCAAACGGATGTTAGTAATTTTTGTAGGCGGAAGGTCAGTATCAGGGTACATTCTATCGGCACCCGGTAAAATTCTTTCGAATCCGTTTGTTCCGTCTCTCAACGCCTGTCTTGTTTCTGATGGAACGCCAATAGTTGCTTCTTTAGCTCTAATAATTATTTCATTTACAGCCATTTCTGTATCCAGATCATTTCCCCAAACGATAACAAGCGTATCGTTATCCGCAGCTCCTACATATCTTTTTATATTCTGCCACTCTGCAGAAAGTAGATTATCCCCGCGGCTATCGGAGTGAATTATATTTGGAATAGAAGTCAAACATGCAATTACTCTAACACGGTCTGAAATTTCTTTTGAGAAGTATGTATCGGTTTGCGTCTGCCAATTGAGCAGACCAAAAAAACCTTTTAGAGTAACGCATTTAATTTTCAGCCCCTGCTCAATTGCATTTCTGACCGGCTGGTAGTGAGCTTTTTTAATAATTTTTGTAACATCTGAAGATGATGCTTCAAAGGTTTCTTTTGTTATTCCTCTTTTAAGAAGTTCCTCTCTCAAACGGAGCAGATTCCACTGACGCATCGCCTCGTTGTAAGTAAGCAATGGAATTCTACCAATTTTAGGAACGCCCTTAATTTCGATTCTTGTACCGCCGTCAACGCTTACGTTAACATCTTCGCGTGCAGAGCCAATTCCTCTTCTAACATTATTAGTACTTCTTACAAGCTTTGCACATATTTCCGCAACTTCGGCTACTTCGAAAGGAGTCCGCATATTCGGTCCGGTCACGGTTTCTATAAGCGGCATACCAAGCCGGTCTGTTAAATAAACACGCGTATGACCATGGTCGGATACTTCGCGGCATGAATCTTCCTCAATCGACATTTGAACAACATCAATAGTTCTATCTTTATAAGGAATTTTTCCGTTGAGGGCAAAGATTGCTGTCCGCTGAAATCCGGTAGGTATGCTGCCATCTAAATATTGTTTGCGTGCGATGTGGAGTTCATCTATAATTGAACAATCGAACAACAATCCGCATTTTAGAGAAATGTCTAATGCATCGTCATTAATTATAAACGGCGGAGTGTCGTCCATTTCGTATGTGCAGACTGTATCGCGATTAATTCTGTAAATAATATCTTTCTTCGTTTTGAATTCCATTAGTGCAGTTCCGTCATATTCGCCTAGTTCGGAAAGAGTTGGGCGCATGTGTCGCAATATTTCTGCATGGTATTTTGTGCTGTATTTGCCGGCTGGACACCGGCAGAATAATTTTTTATCTGTTAGCAGCTGCTGATGAATTTCGAGCCCGGATTTGAAACCAATAGTTTCATAATCCTTTTCAGTCATTTCTTCGAACGGCTTAAATAAGAATTCTTTCATTTTTTATCTCGGCGTAGCTCTGTGAATTCTCCGGGGTTCTCCGTGCAACTTTTTTTTCGAAGAGGAACACAGTGAAAGCTCGGAGAAACACAAAGACAATATTATGGATTTATATAAAAGGGAAAAATAATCGGCGGAGTAGAAGAATGAGTGATGAGTATTTTGCATAAGTAAAAGAAAATTAATTTCTATTGAAAACATAGAGAGAGATGCCTAAATAAGCAAACCCGGTTAATGTAAAGTGTAAAATGTACAATGAATAATGTATTTAGATTTCCGAAAAAATCAGAAACGTCGCTTCGAAGGAGAGAAACGACTGAGAAGTGTTATTTCGACCCCGATGTATTTAATCGGGGGAGAAATGACAAGCGATATTTTTCAGAAGTTATGTATAATTAACAGTTATAGTAAATTGCTTGCTAGTTCGGCTAATTCTGATCTTTCACCCTTCTCTAAATTTACATGTGCATAAAGTTTTTGATTTTTGAAATGTTCGATCAAATAAGATAATCCGTTTGATTGAGCATCCAGATAAGGATGATCAATCTGATAGATATCACCTGTTAGAACTATCTTTGCACCTTCGCCGGCACGAGTAATAATTGTTTTAATTTCGTGCGGGGTTAAATTCTGAGCTTCATCAACGATAAAGTAGATTCGTTGTAAACTTCTTCCGCGGATATAACTTAACGGCTCAATTACAAGCTTTTCTTCTTTAATCATATTGTTAATAAGCTGATAATTTTTATCCGTTTCAGAAAATTGATCTTGAATAACTTTAAGATTATCCCACAGCGGCTGCATATAAGGCGCGAGCTTGCTTTCTACATCGCCCGGCAAATAACCGATGTCTTTATTGCTTAGAGGAACTACAGGTCGTGCAATATAAATTTGTCTGTAAAATTTTCGAACCTGTAATGCACTTGCAAGTGCTAATAATGTTTTGCCGGTTCCGGCTTTACCAGTCATAGATACAAGAGGAATATCCAAATTGCACAATGCATTAACAGCAAAAGTCTGTTCTGCATTCCTGGGTTTAATTCCATAAACAATTTCTTTATCGATCTTTTTAAATTTTTCAAGGTCGCTCGAAAGAACCGATAAAACGGATCTGCTGCTGTTACGCATTATGTAAAATTTATTTGGTACTGCATCTGTTTTTGTTTTCTTGATAATCTGCTTCGCGGGAACCTCAAACGGCGCCTGGTATAATTTCTGAAGTATATCATCATCAAAATCTTCAAGCACTTCTTTACCGCCGTAAAGCTCTTCAACATTTGTTACACGATCCGTTGTATAATCTTCTGCAGTTATTCCGAGCGCTTTAGCTTTCATGCGGAGATTAACATCTTTGCTTATAAGTATAATTTTCTGTTTATCTCTGTTGGATTTTTGAGCATCGAGCGCAGCACTTAAGACTCTGTGATCTACATTATCATCTTTAAACACATCATGTATTTCTTTGGATAATCCTTTTGTAATAACAATTCTAACCTTACCACGACCTCTGCCTAATGATACTCCGCCGTTAAAGATTTCGTTGCCGGTAACCGAATCGAGCGTTCGAACAAATTCGCGGGCGTTTAAATTGATTACATAGTTTCCACGTTTAAAATGATCTAGCTCTTCTATTACAGCCAGCGGAATGATAATATTATTTTCCTGGAAATGATGGATGCATGTTGGATCATGCAGAATTACATTTGTATCAATAACAAAAGTTTTTGGGTTTGCTTTCCTCATAAAGAACATTCTTTTGTGAAGTGTTGGCTAAAATTTATTTCGAACATACAAAAAATTTTTTTCTTTGGCGAAAATTTTTCCTTAGACATAACGCTCTATCATTCAAGTAAATAATTTTCTATTAACTCTGTTGTAATATTATGTAATTCATCTTGAAAAATTAGCCGGAATATTCACAACGCGGTCTACTATAATTAACAAAGTCTAAAATAAGTATGGTAAAATTCTAAAAATGCAATAATTTCTTTTATTTTAGCTGATATCCGAACCCTATGGCAATGTGATTAATCTCAACATTAGTAATGATTTCGTTAATTGTTGTCAGAATAATTGACATAATTTTTAATAAACATTAGATTTAGTGCGAAATCATAGCCAATATGAAAGCAGCTAATACTCACGGGCGCAGCAAGGGATATTTTTTTGAATTATAAGAAAGGCGTAATAAAGTGAAATCTATCATTTTATCCCTTCTACTTTTTATTCAAGCCGGTTTATTGTATTCTCAGGATAATAATACACCGGCATTAAATTCTTTTTCATTCTCGCCATCATCTGCTCAATTAAGTGATAATATAAAAGTTACTTTTAGTCTTACAGCAAGTGATTCGCAAAACAAAGTAGAAAAAATTATTGTAGAGTTTTCGCCCGTAAGAGGCGGTGGAAGCAAATCCGAAACATTTAATAAAATTGATTTGCCTACAGCAAGCGTATCCGGCGAAATTAATTTTGGAAAAAATCCTAAATCCGGACTCTGGCTGGTAAGCATTTACCTGGAAGATGATAAAAAGAATAAAGTTACATTATCGAGCAGCGACATTATGAATTTGGGTTTCAATTCAACATTTGACATAATTGAAAGTACTACAGTTGATAAAACAGCTCCATCGTTGAATACTTTTTCTTTTTCTCCAACAGAATTTGAATTATCATCAAGCACTCTTGCTCTACGTTATCAATTAGAGGTAAGTGACGACATAAGCGGACTGGAAGAAGCCACAATTGAGTTCTCTCCTCCAGGCAAAGGAAATGGTAAGTCCGAATCTATAAAGAAGCTTTCCGGACTAACAGCAAGTTTATCGGGCATAATCGATTTTGGAAAAAATCCTGATACCGGCATTTGGTTAGCAAGTATCACATTAAAAGATAAAACCGGAAATCAAAAAACTTTTACTTCGGAGGATCTTTATAACAGAAGCTTTCCATCATCCCTGGAAATAAAAGAAACTAAAGATATTACTCCGCCCCGGTTAACAGGTTTTTCATTTTCTCCTATGGAAATTGATTTAGCTACCGAACAAAGAACAATAAGTTTTGATCTGGCGGCTTTGGATGATATTAGCGGAGTAGAAGAAGTAACGGTTGAATTTAGTCCACCGGGAAACGGCGGAAGTAAATCAGAGACATTTAGAAAGATCAGTAACAAAACAGTTGGTTTATCCGGGTCAATTGATCTTGGGAATAATCCATCAACCGGGATCTGGGAAGCAAATATTACTTTGAAAGACGGAGCAGGAAACCAGGCATCATACTCTTCGGAATATCTTAGCACAAATAATTTCGCATCGTCATTTGAAGTAAAGGACACAAAAGACACGGCTCCGCCGGAACTAATCGGGTTCCGTATAACACCATCAAAAATTGATTTGAACAGCACTTCGCAATCTGTAGAGTATAAATTATCTGCCACCGATAATCTAAGCGGTATCGAAGAAGTTCAAATAACATTTATACCGGCGAATGGCGGGGGCAATAAGGTTGAGAGATTATCAAAGATCAATACAACATCCTATGAAATTACCGGCTGGATCGATTTTAAAAATGTTAAAGATGGGCATTTGTTTATTGAAGTAGAACTTACAGATAATCAAAGGAACAAGAGGATTTATAAGAAAGCAGAATTGGAATCGAAAGGGTTCAGTTCCTCATTAGAAGTAGTAAACAGTATTGATACTAAACAGCCCGTCCTTGGTAGTTTTAGTTTTGATATCAGCTCACAAAATTTAACCGAAAAATTTCTTGTGATAGACTACAATGTTTCCGTATCAGACGATTTGAGTGGAATAGATGAAGTAAAAATAATGTTTGAACCGGTAGATAATGGCGGAGGTGTATTTGCTAAATTTAATAATATACGGTCGTCAAGGTTTGATTATAAAGGTAAATTAGAACTGAAAAATCCTAAAGAAGGGGATTGGACCGTAAGCGTTTACATTTCGGATTTAGCAAAGAACCAAATTACGATAACAACGGCAGAACTTGAAAAACTTGGATACAAATCGAAATTTAGAATTGCAGTATCAAAACAGCTTTCTATTTTGTCTCCAGAACCTGGAGATATTATTGAGGTACCAAAGACAATTAATGTTTCCTGGGAAAGCAAAGGTGTTGACAAAGTGCATATAACATTTTCAACGGATAACGGAACTACATGGGCTAATGTTGCCGGTAACTTAAATGCGGTTATAAGAAAGCACAACTGGCTGCCCAATATCAATAAATCATGCAGCGCATTGTTAAGAATTTCTGATTCAGATAACGGCAATATCTTTGATGAGCATTCATTCCAGCTGGTTCTGAAAAATGCTACTTCCGTTGAAGACGATCAGCTAATTACAGAAGATGTTTTACTTCAGAACTTTCCCAACCCGTTTAATCCTTCTACAGTAATTTCATACACATTGAAGAAAGAAAGTAAAGTTGTTCTTTCAGTTTACAGCATGCTTGGAGAGAAAATTGCAGATTTGGTAAATGAAATAAAACCACCCGGTTTCTATTCGATTAATTTTAATGCTGCTAACTTAACAAGCGGTTATTATTTTTATCAGCTTATAACATTCCAAAGAGTTCAAACTCGTAAAATGCTGCTTATGAAGTAACTGTAGCTTGTTACCGCTTCGTTCACACTTCTAAAGTAACAAGAAACGATTACTGCCTCATTCATTTTTCGTTTTAAAAACAGCCATAATAATTTTACCGGCAATTTAACTCATTTTATTTCGGAAGAATATTTGTTGCAGAATAATTAATTTCACACAGTGAGATATTCCTTTATTTAATCCTTATCATCATCAAAGTAATAAACAACGAGAGAGATAAATGCCAATTCAAACGATTAACCCGGCAACCGGAAAAATTGAAAAAACTTATGTAGAATTTTCGAAGGAAGAGATCAAAAAATCAATACACGATACATATGAATCATATCTAAAATGGAAAGGAACAGATATTAAAGAAAGATCGCGCTTAATGAAAAACGCTGCATCTGTATTGAGAAGTAAGCGTAACGAGTATGCGTTTATTATAACGACAGAAATGGGAAAGCCGATTAAACAATCGATTGCCGAAGTTGAAAAGTGTGCATGGGTTTGCGAATATTTTGCAGAGAACACGGAAAGAATGCTTGCAAAAGAAATTATAGAAACGGACGCTTCAGAAAGTTATGTTGAATTTAGTCCGCTTGGAGTAATTCTTGCCGTGATGCCGTGGAATTTTCCATTCTGGCAAGTATTCAGATTTGCAGCTCCTTCGCTTATGGCGGGGAATGCCGGCTTGCTTAAGCATGCATCAAATGTACCAATGTGTGCTTTGGCAATCGAACAAATTTTTCTCAACGCCGGCTTCCCTAAAAATGTTTTTAAAACACTTTTAATTGGTTCGGAACCAGTTAAGGATGTTATAAAGGAACCGATAATAAAGGCAGCTACATTAACTGGAAGCGAACCGGCTGGAAGAAAAATTGCCGAAGTATGCGGCAAGGAATTAAAAAAAACTGTTCTGGAATTAGGCGGATCCGATCCTTTCATTGTGTTGGATGATGCCGATATTAAAGAAACAGCTAAAATGGCAGTCGTTGCAAGATTGATTAATAACGGTCAAAGCTGCATTGCCTCTAAACGGTTTATTGTTGTTGAAAAAATTTACGATGAATTTTCTGACAAATTTGTTAAGGCGATGAATGATGTTAAAATTGGAGACCCGATGGATGAATCTGTTGAGTTAGGACCAATTGCACGAGAAGACCTTCTATACGAACTCGATTCACTTGTAAAAGATTCTGCAGCTAAAGGGGCAAGAATTTTAACAGGAGGAAAAATTCTTGCCGGAAAAGGATTTTATTATGCACCTACAATATTGGATAATTTGAAAAAAGGGATGCCGGCGTTTGATGATGAACTATTTGGACCGGTTGCTTCTCTTATAAAAGTAAAAGATGAGGAAGAAGCAGTTAGAATAGCTAACGATTCGCCTTTTGGACTTGGCGCTTCTATCTGGACAAGTAATATTGAAAAAGCAAAACAGATGGCAACAGAAATTGAATCTGGTTCTGTTTTTATTAACGGAATTGTTAAGTCGGATCCGCGCCTTCCATTCGGCGGGATAAAAAATTCTGGTTATGGAAGAGAACTATCTCACTACGGAATAAAGGAATTTGTAAATATCAAATCTGTTTGGGTTAAATAGTGAGTTACGATTTTAGGTTAGAAATATCGGTTAGAAGAACAACGCTTCAGGTGTGTAAATGAAGCAGCGTTGTGCGTGGGCAGGGAATGACCCGCTTTATGTTAAATACCATGATAATGAATGGGGCGTTCCGGTTCATGATGATAGAAAATTGTTTGAAATGTTAATTCTAGAAGGTTCACAGGCGGGATTAAGCTGGATAACAATTCTACGTAAAAGGGAAAATTTCCGCAGCGCTTTCGATAAATTTAATCCTTACAAAATCGCCAGGTATGATACTGAAAAGGTAAAACAACTTTTGAATAATGATGGCATTATCCGTAATAGATTAAAAATTGCCTCTGCAATTCAAAACGCTGGCTGCTTTTTAGAGATTAAAAAAAAGTTTGGTTCGTTCGATAATTACATTTGGAAATTTGTAGATTATACTCCAATAGAGAACAAGTGGAAGTCAATTAAAGAAATTCCAACCAGAACAATTGAATCGGATCTAATGAGTAAAGAACTTAAGAAAAATGGTTTCAAATTTGTCGGCTCCACTATTTGTTATGCTTTTATGCAAGCTGTTGGAATGGTAAATGACCACACCATAGATTGTTTTAGGCACAGACAACTTTAGCAGAAGCTTTGACCTCCCGATAGAAACATTTCGATTTATTTTAATAATTTATAAAAGAATTATTCCCTTCATACAAAAAATATTTTTACCCTTAACAAAGTTAAACTTTTCATAGAACCAACCGATAATAAACCAAAAATAAAATTGCGGCAAAAGGAAATGACGCAAGAAATAATGATGGTGATTTATGAAAAAAATTTTACTAATATTTTTTATAGCAGCTTTATATGGCTGCAATCAGGATAACCCCGTTGAACCAAATAAAGTATTGAATTACTCGGGAAAATATCAGACAAACATTCAAGATGTGCAAACCGTTTTACTTTATGTTTACCACGATGGCAAAATGTCGTTATCGGGAACAGGAAACTGGAATGGAATGACTTTCAATTTTGCAGGAACAGTTCTTAATAAACATGCAATACTTCATTTCTCTTTCAAGAAAACATCGCTGGGAGATCATGAAGGTACAATTGACGGATTCTTTGATGAAGAAGGAAAGTCGTTAGCCGGCGGATATATGCTGCGGAATGAATATAATATTTTACAAAATTCAATCAGTTTTAAACTGATAGCCAAATCAAATTCATATTAATTGATCTGCACGAATTATAGCTGTATTAAATTGACTGTTTACTACGCTTCAACTCTGTTAGTCAAGTTCAATTACTCCGGTTAATATAGCTCTCCATTCCAAGAAATTAATTTCTTGTTGCATCATACACTCAGAAGTTGGAAAGGATTTTGCATTAGAAAAGTAAATTAGAGAGTTTAGCTTACAGCATATTATAGTACTTAATCGCGTCATTAATAAATTATTCTGTAATTTTGCAGCTATAATAATCATAAAACTTACTCTTGAATGAAGATTGGCTTGATAAGGCATTTCAAAGTTGATTTCACGCCGTCAAAAAAATATTACACGGCAGAAGAATTTTCTGATGCAATGGATCGTTACGAAAATTCTCCAATTATAATTAATCCTTTAATTACACATAATACCGGCTGGGATATTTGTTATTGCAGCACAATAAGCAGAGCAGTAGAAACAGCAAAAAATATTTATAACGATACAATAGTTTATTCAGATCTGATTGTTGAGGTACCTATTGCGCCATTCACAAAAAGAAAAATTAGATTATCATCCTTCTTCTGGCATCTGGGCGGAAGAATTGCCTGGTATAGAAACCGTTGTTCCCAGCCGGAAACACGAAAGGAAACATTGTGCAGAATAAATAATTTTATTGATGAAATATCCGGCAAGAATTATAATAGCGTACTTCTTGTAACGCACGGGTTTTTTATGAGGGTGTTTGTTGAACAATTACTTAAAATCGGCTACAACGGTAAAATAGATCTCCGTCCAGAAAACGGCAAGCTTTACATCTTTCGCAAAGGAATTTTAAGGAGATAAAGCTTTTGCAA
>DYHC01000008.1 GCA_020724325.1 Melioribacter roseus | reverse complement strand
ATTGTATCGTAAACTGCACTATCGCCATGCGGATGATATTTGCCTAAGACTTCTCCAACGATACGAGCAGATTTTTTATACGGTTTATTATAAGCAACGCCAAGTTCGTGCATCCCGAATAGAACGCGTCTGTGAACGGGCTTAAGACCATCTCTAACATCGGGCAATGCGCGTGCAACTATTACGCTCATGGCATAATCAATGTAAGATGATTTCATTTCATCTTCTAATGATACTGGTACAACTTTTTCGAATATTGTTGTCATGTTAAACTATCGCCGTTTTTTATTCTAAAATTTTTATATCGGTTTCACTATTGTTCATAAAAGTAAATCAGCTAAGCCCATATAAAACAGAATAGTAAAAATATCTGTTAGTGCAAGAGTAATGGGTCCGGCAGAAACTTTTAGATCTAACTTTGTACTATGCAGCAAAGCCGGAACGCTTAGCCCAAGAACAGCTGCAAAAAATTGTACTAATAAAATGCTGATTCCAATAACAGCCGAAGTAATAACTTCTCCTTTCCATGCATAAGATGTTAGAGCAACCAGCAAACCGCTGCTGCCTCCAATCAATGCGGCTGTCTGAGCCTCTTTAAAGATGTTTCTTAGATACCACTTTAATGATGGCTGCGCAGAATGAAGCGCCTGAATAGTAAGAGTCATGGATTGTATGCTCATGCTTTCACCAAGTCCTAATACAAGTGTAAGAAAGAACGCTATAACCAGACTTTCTGCAATAGTTGCTTCAAAGAATCCTGCAAGAATAGCGCAAACAGTTCCGCTGGTAATTGTAGCGAGCAGCCATGGAAACCTTATTCGCCAGGCTTTTAGAGGCGTGGCGTTTTTAACTTCGGATATTTTGAAGCCGATTGATTCAAAAACATCACTTACTTTCTGCCTTTCCGAAAAATCAAGTAGTTCATCGGTAAAAAAATTTACATCAACAATCCCTACTATCTTTCTATTACTATCCACTACGGGCAGAGCAAGAAACTTATACATCACAAAGAATTCGCACGCATCATATACGGTAGCGCTGTCATTAATAGCTGCAACATCATTAACCATTATATCTTCCAGCAATTGATCCGGGTGCCCGGTTAATATTCTGCGAGTCGGCAGCACTCCAACCAGTTTATCGTCGTCATCAACAACATAGAAATAAACAATTCTTTCGCCTACACCTTCTCTTCTAATTTTTTTCAACGCCTCATCAACGGTTAAATTTTTGTGGAGTGCAGAATAATCGCTGCGTAGATAATCCACAATTGGCTGATGATATGTCGGTTTGTTTTCTTTCATACAACTATAATGTGTGTCAATTGCATTCGATTACAATCAAGAGAATGATTAAGAGCAAGAAGTTTAGTTACACATCAAGGTTAGCATACTTAGCGTGTTTTTCGATAAAAGCTCTTCTTGGTTCAACCGCATCGCCCATTAATGTTTCGAATATTTTATCTGCTGCTGCAGCGCTATCCAAATTTACCTGTAACACTGTTCTTGTTTCGGGATTCATTGTTGTAGACCAAAGTTGTTCAGGATTCATTTCTCCCAATCCTTTATATCTGGAAATTACTATTCCTTTAGATTGAGATGCTGTTTCTAAACCATCTTCTGCTTGCGTTGCTTCATTTTCTTCTTCAGTTTTTTTCCCTTTGCTATCCGTCTTTAAGCGCTTTAATATTTTATCCCTCTCTTCATCATCGAAAGCATAAAATTCTTCTTTTCCTTTTTTGATTTTGTAAAGCGGCGGCTGGGCAATGTAAACTTTTCCTTCTGCAATCAATTCTTTCATGTGGCGGTAAAAGAATGTAAGAAGAAGAGTTCTAATATGGCTTCCGTCCACATCTGCATCGGTCATTAAAATAATTTTTCCGTAACGGGATTTTGACGGATCAAAATCCTCTCCAATGCCCGCTCCAATAGCCGATATCATAGCTTGAATTTCCTGATTCTCAAGAACTTTATTGATTTTTGCTTTTTCAACATTCAGTATTTTCCCTTTGATTGGAAGAATAGCTTGAAATCTTCTATCTCTACCTTGTTTAGCCGAGCCGCCGGCAGAATCGCCTTCAACTATGTAAATCTCGCAATGTTCGGGATCATTAATTGAACAGTCCGCAAGTTTACCCGGCAGGTGCATTGAATCAAGTGCGTTTTTTCTTCTAACAAGTTCTCGTGCTTTGCGCGCTGCTTCTCGCGCTTCTGCTGCACGCATACATTTATCAATAATTTTTTTGCCTGTCGAAGCATTCTCTTCAAGAAATTCTGAAAGCTTTTCTCCTACAATTGTTTCTACAATTGATTTAACTTCGCTGTTACCAAGTTTTGTTTTTGTTTGACCCTCGAACTGCGGCTCCATAACCTTAACAGAAATTACAGCGGTTAATCCTTCCTTAAAATCATCGCCGGTTAGAGTAACTTTCGAGTTCTCTTTTATCAAGCCGTTTTTATATGCAAAGTTATTAAACGTTCTTGTAAGAGCGGTTCTAAAACCCACAAGGTGTGTTCCGCCTTCAATTGTATTAATATTGTTAACATATGTATGAACGTTTTCTGAATATGACCCGCTATACTCAAATGCAATTTCGACGGGAGTATTATCTCTTTCGCCCTCGATGTAAATTGGTTTGTGTAATGGATTTCTCTGCTCGTCCAGATATTTTACAAAGTCAATTAATCCGCCTTTGAATTTATAAGTCTCTTCCTGATTATCGGTTTCATCTTTTAGAATCATTGTTACGTCTTTGTTTAAGTAAGCAAGCTCTCTCATTCTTTCTGCGGCGGTGTCAAAATTAAATTTAACCGTCTTGAAAATTTCTTTATCCGGTTTAAAAGTGATTTTTGTTCCTGTATTCTCGCCTTTATAAGTTCCTATTTGCTTAACGGCGGCTTTTGCAATACCCTTTTGATATTCTTGATAATAAATCTTTCCATCGCGTTTAACTTCAACTTTCATCCATTCTGAAAGAGCGTTTACAACCGAAACTCCTACTCCATGCAGACCTCCGGAAACTTTATATGAATTTTTATCGAATTTTCCTCCGGCATGAAGAACCGTCATAACAACTTCGAGCGCAGATTTTTTTTCTTCGGAATGGATATCGACCGGAATTCCGCGGCCTCTGTCTTCAACGGAAACAGATTGATCTTTGTGAATGGTAACTATTACGCGGTCGTTGTAACCGGCAAGCGCTTCGTCAATGGAATTATCAACAACTTCATTTATTAAATGGTGAAGACCCCTCAACCCAACATCGCCGATATACATTGCTGGTCTTTTTCTTACTGCTTCAAGTCCTTTTAATACATTAATGCTCTTTGCTGTATAATCTTGGGAGCCGTTATTCTTGATATTTTCTTTAGCCATAATAGTTCTTGTTTTGCCTTATATGAATTTTATTGACTGTATAACTTGTTCTTTAAAATGCTTGTTTATTTTTTCCATCAAAAGATTTTTTTGAAAATTTAATTCGCTTTTCCAGACCGAGTTTTCAACCTTAAGAAAGAGTGTTTTTTTTTCTACCTTTATTGCTTTTGCAATTAATGAGAGCTCGGGAAAAATAACCTCAAATTCATCTACAACATTATAGTTTTTTACTGTATCGCGTAGTTTTTCGAAATCTTTTTCGCTCTTTATTATATCCGTAATGCTCTTAAATCCACTAGATATATTTTGCCGTGCCATTTTCTATTTTAATTTTCTTACTTCCGCTCAGATTTTTAAGCTCGTCAATTTTAGAAAAATCGGTCATAGTAATAAACGTCTGACGTACCTGAAAAAGATAATTGCTTATTTTTCCCGCTCTATAAGTATCCAATTCTCCAAAAACATCGTCCATTAAAAATATAGGTGTTTTGCCTAATTTCTCTTTGATGTAAAAGAATTGAGCGAACCGCAATGCTACCTGAAATGTTTTATGCTGCCCCTGGGAACCAAACCGTTTTAGCTCGCGGTCGTTAATATAAAATATAAAATCGTCTCTGTGCGGGCCAATCAAATTAACACCGCGGCGAATTTCGTCTTCTCTTACCGCGTTAATCTCTTCTAAAAATCTTTCCTTAATATTTTTGATATCTATTTCCTGAATAGAATAATATTTTATTTTGGGCTTCTCGTCATATTCAATTATTTGTTTATATGCCTCACTAACAAACGCGCTGAATTCTTCTATAAATTTTATTCTGTATTTAATTAATTCGCATCCATTATTTGCTAATGAGTTTGTCCATACCTCAAGTTGTTCTAGCGTAGAATGATTTCTGTATTCTTTAATTTGAGATAGAAGCGATGATCTTTGCCTAAGTATTTTATTATACTCTAATAATATTTCAAGGTACGTATGGTTTGTTTGAGAAATTATTGAATCTACAAACCTTCTTCTCTCCGATGGGGATCCTAAAGTAATAGCGTGATCCGGCTGAATAAGTGTAACTATTGGAAATTTTCCTATCACGTCTGCCGAACTGAAAAGCTGTTTATTATCTAAGAAAAAATTTTTTCGGTTTTTAATTAAGTCGTAATACAATCGAACGTGGTTTTCAGTTAGATCAACAAATTTTCCTTCTGTATTAAATGCTTGTTCGCCAAAAGTAACTACATCGCTCTCCGAAGCAAGAGTAAGATTTTTCGTTGTGCACAAGTAGTAGATTGCCTCTAAAATAGATGTTTTGCCCTGACCGTTTCCACCGATTATGATATTTAATTTATCGGAAAAAACTATTGAAGTGCTTCTATGCAGTCTGAAATTTTGCAAATCAATTTGCTTAAAAACCATCTTATGTATTTAACCGAACCGGCATCAGCAGCATCATTAATTCAAGATTTTCTTTCTTTTCAACCGGTTCAATAATTACCGCCTTTGTAGACGAGTGTAGTTTAAAAATTATCTCTTCGTTATCAATCATGTGGTTTAACACATCGTTCACGTATGCCGAGTTAAAACCGATTTCAAGGTCTTCGCCTGTATATTCGCATACAACCTTTTCTTCGCCTGAAGAACCCGTATCAAGATCTTCTGCAGATATTTCGAGTGATTCTTTTCTAATTGAGAATTTTACTCTTCTTGTAGTTGATGTAGAGAAGAGCATCATTCTCTTGATAGCGTTGTGAATTTCTTTAGTATTTATCTTCAATAGAAATTCGTTTTCGAGAGGAATTACGCTGTTGTAATCGGGATATTTCTGTGCAATCAATCTGGTAATAAGTTCTATATCATTCAGTTTAAAAGAAATGTAGGACTTGGTTAAATAAATTTTTACATCCTTTTCATCCAGGATTTTTAATAAAACTGAAACGGCTCTTTCAGGTATAACATACTGTTGATTGATGCTCGCCTTAATGCTTTTCTTCAACATATTAACAAGCCGGTGTCCATCGGTTGTAACAATGCGTAAACCATCATCCGTAAATTCGAATAGAGTGCCCATCATGGCGGGTCTCATTTCTTCCTTGCTCATAGCAAAAGCTGTTTTTTCGAAAGCTTTTCTTAATTCGACTCCGTTTATAACTGCTTCGTTAATTTCTTTTATATTTTTATCCTCTGTTACAGTAGGAATATCCGGAAACTCATCTGAGTCTAAATAATTTATTACATACTTTCCTGTATCGGTAATTAAATTAATTTTCTTGTTAGAGGATAACTTAAAATGAATAGTAGTATCGCTAAAAGATCTAACTACGTCATTCAATAATCGAGCTGGAACTACAACCTTTACATTATCTTCCGTAGCAATACTTAAAGAGGATTTAAGAGAAATTTCTAAATCTGTAGCATATATTGTTAATAAGCCGTCTTTTACTTCGAACAGGAAATTTTCAAGTATTGGCATTGGTGTTCTTGTAGGAACTGCGGGAATAATTTTACCAAGTAACTTTTCTAACTCTTTGCTGTTTACTTTGAATTCCATAGTTATTCTCCAAGTTGAGTCAAAAAATATCAAAAATAGGATAGATATTCAATTTTTGTGTTTATCCAGTTTATCCACAACACACATTTATATTATTATAATATTGTTCTATATGTATATAATATTATTTAATAATAATACTGTTAATAAGTTTATAACCCCGTTAATAGAAAAATTTTTTAAAAAATGTAACCAAAATATTAACAACCGCTATCTTAATAACATGTTAGTAAGTCTGAGTTAATTTAACCTGCGCTGATTATTAACAGTTATTAACAAACAACAGATCAATTATTAACAGAAAGATGGAAGTGTGTTATGATACACTTAACTCAATTTTATTTTTAAGAGAGATTACGATATCTTCAAACTTTCTATCGTCTTTTATCATTTGTTCAACACAAGATTGAGCATGAATTACGGTTGAGTGATCGCGTCCTCCAAAATGTAAACCGATTGTTTTAAGAGAAGATTTAGTCAGCTGTTTAGCAAGGTACATTGCAACCTGACGCGCTAACACTACTTCTTTTCTTCTGTTTTTTTCCCGGACTTTATTTTCTTCCACATTAAAAAATTCACAGACAACCTTTGTAATAAAATCGATAGAAATATTTATCTGTTTGCTTGTGGAAACTTCTTTAACAGTTTTTTTAACTAACTCAAAATCAATTTCTTTCGAACTAAGAGACGAGTTTGCGAGCAGCTTTATTAAACACCCTTCTAATTCCCGAATGTTAGAAGTAATATTAGCAGCAATATATTCGAAAATTTCGTTAGATAATTTTATACCGTACGTTTCGCTTTTGTTAATTAGAATAGCAACCCGGGTCTCAAAGTCCGGCGGCTGAACATCTGCTTGTAAACCCCATAAAAATCTGGAAATTAATCGTTCGCTCAAACCTTTAAGGTCTTTTGGTGACTTATCACTCGATAGGATTATTTGTTTGCCGGTCTGATGAAGCGTATTGAAAATGTGAAAGAACAAGTCCTGCGTTTTTTCTTTTCCTACAAGAAATTGAATATCATCAATAATTAGGGCGTCCATGCTCTTATAAAAATTTGAAAACTCGTTAACCGTGTTATTTTGAATTGCTTCGACAAACTCAACTGTAAAAACATCGGAGGGTAAATAAATAACTCGCTTATCCGGGTATCGATCAAGTATTTTGTTTCCTATCGCTTGAATCAAATGGGTTTTGCCAAGACCAACGCCGCCATATATAAAGAGCGGATTAAAAGAGGTCTGTCCAGGATTTTCTGAAACAGCATAAGCAGCAGCTCTAGCTAGTTGGTTTCCTTCTCCCTTAATAAAATTTTCGAAGATGTATCTTGGGTTTAAGAAAGATTCGAAATCCTTTGGCTTAATTGAATTTGTTGTTTCCGATGAAAAGACATTTGCTTTTTTCGTCTCGGGAACAGGCTCTACCGGCTCTTTTTCTTCTAAAATTACATAGACAAGTTTGCCGCCAGTACCTAGAACCTGAGAAATTGTTTTATTAATAAGGGTGTTATAATGCTCTTCTATCCATTCGATAAAAAAAGTATTTGGAACGTATATTTTTAAAACGTTATTTTCTACCTCGAATGGTTTAATAGGAAGAAACCAAGTATTATAAGTTATAAAAGGAATGTTCTCTTTAATTATACCGAGACATTCTTTCCAAATATCTTTTGCATCGCGCTCCGATTGAAGCGATTCAGCCGATGTAATCATTTTATCAACAAGTTTGGGTAGCTAAAAATGGAAAATATATTTAAGACCGACGAGTAAATTTTCAGTAAATAAAAAACTTTCAACAAATTATTAACATTAACTCGTGTTCATAAACAACCAAATTTTAACAGGTTATAAAAAAAAGCGAATTAATACGAACAAAAAAGCCGTTATCCTAATAATACATTAATGCAAAAAACAGAGCGTGAAACGTTTCACAAACAAGGGTTATCAACAAATTATAAACATGTTTTTGTGGGTCACTATTTTAGTTTAAGATAGAGTTTGAATTCCACATCTGCAAATTATTTTTTAAAATTTTTTATGTCACTTCTTTGGAAATGTTTTTAACAAATCTAATTTTGTAGTTAACAATGGTTGAGTAGTTAATGAAAAAAGTATTGGTTCTGTTTACCGGCGGAACATTCTCAATGAAAATTGATGAAGTTACGAAAGCAGCTGTTCCGTTTTACCAAGGTAACGAGTTAATTAAAATGGTACCGGGCGCTAACAAGATTGCACACGTTTCAACTTATGAATTTGGAAATTACCCGGGTCCGCATATTACTCCGGAATTAATGCTTTCGCTTTCTAAAAAGATAAGAGAATTTGTTAAAAGAAGAGACATTGATGGAATTGTAGTTACACACGGCACGGATACTTTGGAAGAGACTGCTTATTTTCTCGATCTTACGGTTAAGACTGATAAACCGATAGTTGTAATTGGTGCAATGAAGACAAGCTCAGAGCCGGATTGGGATGGACCAAGAAATTTATTAGATGCTCTGCACATTTGTAATAACCCTAACAGCCGCGGAATAGGCGTGCTGGTTTGTCTTAACGGGGAAATTAATGCCGCCAGCGAGGTAACAAAAACTCATACAGAAGATATCGAAACTTTTAGGAGCTTAGACTTTGGATCGCTTGGCTTTGTCGAAAGAGGAAAAGTTGTTTATAACAGATTGCCTAGAAAACTCGAAACGTTTGAAACCGACAAGATTAATCCTAACGTTGATCTAATTAAAGTATATGCGGGAATGGACGATAAATTTTTTAAGTTTTCTGCCGATAGCGGTACTGAGGGTATAATAGTTGAAGCCCTTGGAGTTGGTAATGTACCGCCAAAAGCGTTCGAGGGAATAAAATATGCTGTTGATAAGAGAATTCCAGTGGTTCTGGTTTCTAGATGCCCAGCCGGCGAAACTCTTGATATTTATGGATACCAAGGCGCAGGTAAGTGGCTTAAAAAAGAAGGAGTAATATTTGCAGATTATCTAAATGGTCAAAAAGCAAGAATTAAAATGATCATTTGCCTCGGTATTACAAAAGATGTTTCGCTGTTAAGAAAAATGTTCGAGGGAGTTTGAATAACAGAAACAACATAATCAGCTTAACATTCGTAAAAATTAGACCATGGATATCGTCCATAATTCTTCTTCTGCTAATAATCTATTTGATAAAAAACAACGGGAGAATTTTATTAATAGATTATATAAACCTGTTAATTCATGAAGGAGGTCACGGCATATTTAAAGTCTTCGGCAAATTTTTTTATACGTTAGGAGGAACCATTGCTCAGCTTTTAATACCCGGCATGTTCGTGGTTTTTTATTTAGCAAAAAGAAATAAAATTCTGGCACAAATAGCACTTGTATGGCTGGGACAAAATTTAATTAACATTTCAATTTACGCATCCGATGCGCGCACACAAAGGTTACATTTACTTGGCGGCAAAAAAGTATATCACGATTGGACATATCTTCTTAGAGAAACCGGGCTGCTCAATTTTGATCAAGAAGTAGGATTGTTCTTTTATTCTATGGCAATAGTGGCATTCATTATTGCCGTTTTAATTCCGTTCTTTATTAAGAATTATAAACCGGCAAAAATAAATCTGGATTTATAATCAAATTCTTGTCACATACTATCCTAACAATAGTAACTGAACAATAATAAATATTGGTAATAAAATTATTATCGAAAATTTATACATATAAGCAAAGAAACTAGGCATCTTTATATTGTTTTCTTCTGCAACTGCTTTTACCATAAAGTTCGGCCCGTTGCCTATGTATGTCACGCTTCCAAAAAATACAGCGCCAACAGAAATTGCTTTGAGCAATTCTTCCGGAATTCCAGCCACCAATGTTGACGATTGAATTCCCAAACCAAGAGCAAGCGAGTGGAATGTAACCGCTGTTGGTGTATTATCCAGAAACGAGCTGAGCAGTCCGGTGAAATAATAAAACTGCTGCGCCGTTGAAATTCCCAGCTTAGAGGCATTTGTTTCGAGATACATCAAACACGGAACCATAGTTATAAAGATTCCAAAAAATAAATATGCTACTTCTTTAATTGGTTCCCATGTAAAATTATTTGATTGTTTGATAAGGTTTGTTGTAAACAACAGTGAGAATACTGCCATAGCGAAAATAGCAGATTCGCGAATAAATTTATAGTAATGGTTCAGCTTGATGAATTCAAGATTCTGTTCATTCAAAAATGCAACCGATAAAACCACTCCAAGCAGCCAAACAAAATTTAACTTTCCCTCTATCCTTATGGGTCGAACAGATGTTTTATCGATTCTTATATCTTCCGGCTTTTCTTTTTTATAATAATAAGTATCAAAAATAAAATATACCGTAAGCAGAAGAAGATTTGCCAAAAACCATTCAGGCGCTAATTTAAAGAACCATTCAAACGGAGCGCTTCTTAAGTACATCATAAATAACGGCGGATCTCCAAGCGGCGTAAGAAGACCGCCGCAATTAGCAACTATTCCAATAAAAAATAGAATAGTATGCACATTGTATTTTCTTTGTTTGTTAGTTTGTATAACCGGTCTAATAAGAAGCATTGCGGCGCCGGTTGTTCCCGTAAAAGAAGCAAGCACAGCACCAATTCCTAAAAAGAGTGTATTAATTGACGGCTTTGCCTCAATATCTCCTGATAAATAGATTCCTCCGGTAATTGTAAAAAGCGAGCCAAGTAGTATAATAAACGGAGCGTAATCAAAAACAATCGTTTCTATTAACTTCTCTTCTAGTCCGGCTCCAAATAGATATATAACTATTGGAACGCTTAATACTATTGCAATTATTAATTTGTTGGAATTTTTTTCCCAGAAGTGATTCCAAAACAAAGGAAAGAGAGCTATCGAAAGAAGCATCAACAAAAAAGGGACCAAACTTATTAAAGGGACAGATAAAGCATTTGGCTCCATGTCATAGTTCCTAGTGTAAAAAAGAGTTTTGCAAAACTAAATCTTACACTGGAAGGATGCAATTATAGAGATATTAATTTATCAATAAGAAATAATGACCGGGCAGAACTACCGGCAATTAGTTTAATTATAACTAAAATATAAAATCGAAGAAGAAAAAATTATTTAGCCGAAGGTTTTAATAGGTCTCTTATTTGGGTTAATAATAAAACCTCTTCGCTCGGTTTTGGAGCAGGTGCTGGTTTTTCTTCTTCCTTTTTCTTTAATGTATTCATTGCTTTTATTACAATAAATATTGCCCAGGCAATTATCAAAAAGTCAATTACTGAATTTATAAAAACGCCATACTTTAGAACTACAGAAGGAGAGGATTCGGCAGCAGATTTGAGAGTTATAGATAAATTGCTGAAATCGATACCGCTAATAAGTAAACCAATAGGCGGCATAGCTAAGTCATTAACAAAAGAAGAAACTATTTTGCCAAAAGCCGCACCGATGATAATACCAACAGCCATATCAACAACATTTCCACGCATTGCAAACGATTTGAATTCGTTAATTAACTTCATCTTCGGTCTCCTTTTTTTGTTAAAGATTATTACAGACTAATAATGTTCAGAATTTTTTTATTTACATACACCCTGTACCGTTGTTTTCCAGTTGTTTCTTCTATAAGGCTGAGATCTAGAAGCTTTGCTGCAACGATATTTGCGGTTTGTTTGGTTAGAGAAACAGCTTTTGTGATTTGAGGAATTGTTACTATCGGTTGATGCAGCGTATACTTATAAAGCTGTAATAACGGAGATGTTGCAAAACCGCTATGAATAATTTTATTATAGCCGTTTTGTTCGACTTCAAATAAATTTTTAATTATAGAAGCGGTTGTGTTAGAAGAAGAGATAATGATTGAAAGAAAAAATTTAATCCAACCATCCCAGTTTCCGTTGTTAGATATTCCGGACAGCAATTCAAAATATTCCTGTTTTTTTGTATGAAGCGTATCCGATATTTGTAAGCAATTACTTACATTTCGTTTCTTCCAGGCGAGATAAAGTTGAATAAGAATTCTTCCTATTATGCCGTTAAATTTTTCTAATGGATGAATCATTTCAAACTGAGCATGAATAAGAGCCGTATTAATCAAGTGCGGATAAGAAACATCAGATTCAATATACTTTTCGAAATGTTCCATTAGATGGGGAATTTCTTCAGCATCAGGAAAAATTAATTTTTTGTCTAGCGAATTATCTTCTATAAGTCCGCTTCTATATAAGCTGCCCTTTTGTTGTATGCTGTCTTCTAATCCAGACAGGGAAGAATAGATAGATTTTATGATATGAGCGGAGCGCGAGACATTTTTAATGAGGCGTAAACCCAGCGAAGAAGCCGTTAAATATTTTTCAATTTCGTTTTGCGGTTCTTTTTCTTCGAAACATTTCTTTGTATAATATTCCGTTAATGAATAATTATAATTGTCTATTAACAGACTTTTGCTTGCTTCTCGAATAAGTAAAAGTTTTATAATAAAGTGGTCATTATTGAACAAGCTTAGTAAGCCAGTTAGATTATTTAGAGACGTCTCCGCTTGCGATAATAGATTTATTATTTCTGAATCAATGCGAAGTTTTGGTTGTGGAGGTAATGATTTAACCATTTTTAAGCCATGTTTACATGACTAATATACGCTTTTTTGATTTTAAGTCAAGTATTTTGTTCTAAGATGAGCAAAATAAGATTTTTCAAGTAATAGAAGCTTGGCTTATATGGAAAATCAAACACCGTTATGGCTTATTTCGAATTTTTAAGAAACGCGTTGTTGTCTTATTAAGAAAGAGACTTCTTGTTTACCGTGTAACGGTAGTAGGAGTTTATTGCGGGCTAATTAAGCAGTTCGTCGTCTCTATACAATAATAAAATAGCCGAATGATTAACAATAACAAATTTTTGTTTTTCGATTTCTACCTCGATAGCATCTTTTCTAAGAAACAGAGCAAAATCACCCGGTTTTGCTTGTAGAGGGATGTAGCGAGTTGATTTGCTTTCTTTCCACGGCTCATCATCTTCTGCCGGCATACCTATTGGGTATCCGGGTCCAACTTTAATTACATATCCGCCCTGAACTTTTTCCTTTTCATAAACTCCTGGCGGAAGATATAAACCGCTGTTGGTTTTGTTAAGATTCTCTTCCGGCTTAACAAGAACACGATCGCCTACAATTATTATTTTATCTGTATTAATCATAATAGAAATTTTGTGTAAATAAAAATAATCAATCGTTTTTTGAACCTCAATTATTTTTATCTCTCGTCTGTCTGTAAGATGTATTTTTGCCCCTTCGAAATGCGCTAAAGTTTTTTCAGCTGAATGTCGTCGAACCAAACTTTTCCACCGGCATTATTGCTGCTGGATATGCCGGCTATGATTAGCACACGCGTAGTTGTTTCTGGTACAGTAAAAGTGGTTTTTACGTTACGCCAGTCACTGGTACCCGTGATTGAGTATCGGATTAAAGTAGATACTTTCGCTATTAACAGATCCTGTTTTTTATTCCAGAATTGAATTTCGATAAAGGGTGATGTAGTAATCTTTCTTGTTTTAATCCAGCCGTTAAGTTCATAGATATCCTTTGCTTTAAGCCCGTCAATTATTCTTACCCAATTGTAAATAGCCGATTTTCCAGTTGGAGATTTGGTGATAGCAATTGAAATAGATCTTTTGCCGCTGCGTACGGTTTTCGCTTCATGCTCAAACTTGGCATAGTTGTTTAATCCGGGCAGTCTGTTTGGGAACCATCCGTCCGGATCCGGGCTGCCGGTATCTTTCTCTTCAAACCCTCCATTAATGTAATCATTTAATGAAGGGACAGAGCCGCTGCACGATACTGTTATAACCAAAAGAGTTGACAAAACAATGAAGACAAAAACAGTGGACCAACTAATTATTTTGTTTAGCGCATTCATATAAATGAAGTACGGCTGAAGGGATAATAAATGTTATGGACAACTAATTTCTTCAACATTATTCCCCTGGTTTATGTGATTGAAATATTATAAAACAATAAGCGCTCTTTGAATTAATAAACTAAACAGAAATAAAATTGTTAAAAGAAGAATCTAGCACCAATCCCGGCATCTAAGCCGAAACCGGTGGAACTTATAAGACGAAGCGATGGAACTACTTCTATAAAAAAATCCAATGGCGTACCTCTCGGCAGCCATTCGATTCCGATAACAAAACGCACTGCAAAAGTTCCGCTATACCTAGGACCGGTATTTATTCGTCCGCCAACTCCATAGAATAAAGGAAATTGTCCGTCAGAACTAATTGCATAGAAAGAATACCACAAATAATCTATGTGAATATGTGTCCGCGTTACGTCGTCGTAGTAAGGATCGTAACCGTCAAATCGGTAGTCTTCAACCGACCATCCTACACCGAGTGCAAGCGCATTAGTATTTGAAAGCGTTAACTTTGCACTTATGCCAGTTGGCTCTCCAATTATAACGCCCAGACCGAATTTTCTGTTCTGTCCGTTTATATTATTAGTAGACAGAATAAAGAGTAAGGAAAAGATCGTTGCATAAAAAAAAGATTTCATTATAAAGAATATTTTTTCTATTTCAACAAGCAAGGGTCTATATTTAGTAATCATAATTATTTTTCGCCTAGTTGATAAGTTCTATAAAACAGAAAAGATAGAGCCGCTAAGGCTCTATCTTTTCTTTTGCTTAATTCACATTTGATAGAATCATTATATGCGATGCGGCATTAATCTGCGCCGAGGATGCGCCGGTTAACGCTGTTTGTGTAGATGCTTTAATTGAATTATAAAAAACAACATACGCATCAACAATAGCATTTACAGCCGCGCCGATACTTAGAGCAGCTTTTAATATTGTTTTTGTGCTGCCTGAGGCATTAATAGATGCATCGAGAGTATTAATAGAACTTGCATAAGTATTCAATGTAAGCAATAACTGCGATTTTATAGCAGAGCGGTACTGAACAAATGCAGCATCAATTTGGTCTTCGCTCGTGCAATTTTTTATAGATGCGTACAAGGAAGCTCCAGCTGATGCTACGGCATTTAGACGGGCACTTGTTGCCCCGGCTGCCTGGAACTGCTGGCTTATTGCAGAATCAAGTACTAAGGAGTATCTCGCGAAATAATTTTTTACTAAGGATAGCTTTGCTTCTGTATTCATAGAAGCAATTGCATTTGTGAAAGCAGATAATTCAATTCTCATTAATTGCGCGTATGAAGCAGCGGTAATATTGTTGCTGGCGTAAGCAGAAATTACGGCGCTAAAATAATTTTTATGATTTTCTTCAATTTCATTATTTGTATCACCCGACATATATAAACCGGCGTCAAGACTTGCGCAAGCTTCGGAACGCGCTGCAGCCATTGTTTGAATCAGACTGCTTGAAAATCCAAAGTAGGTATTGCTAGCGGCTTGAGCAGAAGCTTCTGCTTTTGTACGAACAGCGCTTATAAATTGTGCTTCTGCGCTTGCATTCCCTTTTATTTGCGCGGCGGCTTCGGCGTTCAATAATAATTTAATATCAGCCGCCGACACTACGTTTGAAAGACCCTGACTTACAACTTTAATAAAGACATCAGCTTCCACGCTAGATTCTTCGTTGAGAGGCGGCGCATATACGGTTGTTCCGCTCTTAACTACAGCAGAAACAATTGCTTTCCATTTTGTTGTACCTTGTTCCGCTACAACAATAAGGTTGTTGGTTCCGCTCAGATTTGTTTCAACTACAAATTTTCCGCTGACATCGGTTTGAACGCTTTGATTTGATACGGTCTTTAAAGAACCGTTTGTTTGAACCTGAGCTAAAGTTACCACGGCTCCTGCAAGCGAACTACTTTTAGCCATGATGTTAGGTGAACTGCTTTGAGAAGAAATTCTTCCCGATATTTTAGATGGACTTCCTTCCGGTCCGGAAGGCGAGTTGTCATCAGAACAAGCGGCGAGAAAAATTGCAAAGGTAAATATCATTACCGCTTTCAAAATATCGAAGCGAAGGGATTTTATGAGTAACATTGATGTATCTCCTTAATTTGTTTATTGATAGTTTTATTACTACTAAAATAGAATACGGGCTATTTTACTTTAAAAGGAATTCCCCATGTTTTTTCAATTACAGTAGAATCAGTCTCGTATGCCGAAAATCTTGGTAAAGCATTTATTACGGCATGCATTCTTCCTCCGTAAGACGGAGTTTTCCAATCTCGTTCGTAAATTTTTCTGTAGTAACTGCCTTCTTTAACGCTGGAAGTAAGATTAAATTTATATTTGCTTTTTTGACCGCCGCTCATCTTGGCGCCGTATGTAATTGTTATTATGTCAGGATCAATTGATCTGCTAAGCACTTCAAGGGTAAGAGTTACTTTTTGATTTCGTTTGTACCAGGTAAATAATTTTTTCCAGCCATTCCATCCGAAGCCGGAGCTAAATCCAAAACGACTGCGATCATCATCGCCATATTTATCATCGTCGTCATCTTCAACTTCGCCCTTATCTTTCCCAACGTTGAAGAAAAATTCGTTTGGATTATTGATTTCTACAACCGAACCATCTTGTGCGGTTAAAGTAAGTTTTTGTATCAGGATATAATTTCCAGCAGTTCCGCCGCTTGGAAGAGAAATGGCAGCAATTTTCCAATCTATTGTATCATTGCCGCTATTAGAAACCTTCTCGTATTTTATGATACGTGTAATAGTTGTTGAAAATGGTTTGTGTATTACTGTATCAACCGGCTGGTGTATTCCAATTGTGGGCGGCTTAAACGAGCCGGCAATTATTAACTCGCCGTCGAATTTCTGTACCAATGTTCCTGTGGCAGTAACACTATCTTTAATAAGAGTTAAATCTTGGTTGACGAGAGTTAATTTCTGACCGATACGAACCGGGTAAAGCTCCTTGCCAGCCATTCCAGAGAAAGCCATCGGTTCTTCTTCATTGTAATTCGTTGTGAACGAATTAACGGAAGGACTATTTTCGGTTATTTTAAGTAATGCCTTCGAAGTACGGTCGCTTGAATCAAACGGATTATTTATATCGCTTTGATCACTGCATCCATTAACAATGAATAAGAAAATAAATGCCGTGATGAGCGAAAGAATGAAAGCAGCATGATGTTTCATTTTAACCTCCTTGTGGTTTCTTTGTGTACGCGTTTGTTCGTGTAAAGAGAGCTGAAATATTTCTTTTTATATTTGACTAATTTGTTGATATATTTTTTTAGAGCGGGCAGCTCGGAAGATTTGTCAAAAAACTGATCGATCGCTAATTTTTCATAAACGT
>DYHC01000007.1:15632-17211 GCA_020724325.1 Melioribacter roseus | reverse complement strand
CTCATCCCGCTTTGCGGGATTCGAAATAACATTTCTCAGTCACTTCGCTCCTTCGAAATGACATTTCTCAGTCACTTCGTTCCCTCGAAATGACTCTTCTTCGTTGCTCTGCTCCTAAGAATGACAACAATCATTTGTTCTGAGATTTTAATATGTTTGGTAATATTGTTTGTTCTCGTCAGACTCGACTCGACCGGTTACCCGGTCGGCTCAGTCTGACTACCAAGCAACCCAATCATTGCGTTCTATAAATTTGTAATTAATGGGTTGTAGTCAGACTGAGTAGTCCGTTCTTTCCGGACGTATCGAAGTCTGAAGGGAGATAGATTCTTCAGTCGTCAGACACAAAGGAATTTCATCTGAAGTACAGATTTAATTACGGAATTAGCGTTTCTAATTAACATAATAATAAAAACAATCTGGAGTATACATGAAGCGGATTTTAGTTATGCTGGTTCTTCTAAGCGGATTTACTATTGCACAGGAGAAACAGATAAGCGTACCTTATACGCGCGTTGTGCTTCCGAACGGATTGAATGTTCTTCTACATGAAGACCGTACCGTTCCAATGGTAAGCGTTAATATGTGGTATCATGTAGGTTCCGGCAATGAAAAGCCGGGGCGTACCGGGTTCGCACACTTATTCGAGCATCTTATGTTCGAAGGATCTAAAAACGTTCCCGAAGGAAAATTTGATGAGTGGCTTGAAGCAGTAGGCGGCAACAACAACGGCTCGACCAATACTGATAGAACCAATTACTGGGAGAATGCACCGTCCAATGCTCTCGAACTCGTCTTCTTCATCGATTCCGATAGAATGGCTTATCTTACCGATGTAATGACACAAGAAAAACTTGACGGACAGCGCTCGGTTGTTAAGAACGAACGACGCCAGAGATACGAGAACCAGCCCTACGGACTCTCGTGGGAAATAATTGCTAAGAATGTTTATCCGGAAGGTCATCCTTACAACTGGACAACAATCGGTTCTATGGACGATCTTAATGCTGCAAGTCTTGATGATGTAATGGAATTCTTCAGACTTTATTACGCGCCTAACAACGCATCGCTTGCAATTGCCGGAGATATCAATATTGAAGAAACTATTAAATTAGTTGAGAAGTGGTACGGCGAAATTCCGCGCGGTAAACCGGTTCCTCCTATCGATCCTCCCGCAGCAAAACTTACAGAAGAAAAAATTCTACTCTACGAAGATAATGTTCAGCTTCCGCGACTTTATATGACTTGGATTACTCCAGCGTATTATAACGCGGGTGATGCGGAGATGGATCTTATTGCAAAGCTCTTTACTTCCGGAAAAGATTCCCGTCTTTACAAACGACTTGTTTACGAACTTCAGATTGCACAGGATGTAATCGCATTTCAAAATTCTAATAAGCTGAGCAGCGAGTTCTTCATTATTGCAACTGCAAAGGGCGGACACACCCTTGATGAATTGAAAGATGTAATTCAGGAGGAGATTGATAAAATTAAAACCGAACCTCCAACAGAAAGAGAGCTTAAGAAAGTTGTTAACCAGACTGAAGCCGAATTTCTTGATAAGCTAGAAAGCATTGGC
>DYHC01000007.1:0-15622 GCA_020724325.1 Melioribacter roseus | reverse complement strand
TCTTCTAAATCAATATTATTTCTATACCGGCAACCCGGATTATTTTAATGAGGATATGAACCGTTATAAAGGAATTGGTACAAAAGATATTTGCGCTATGGCTCAAACTTATCTGCCCGATAATGGAAGAGTAATTTTAAGCGTTGTTCCGAAAGGGAAAACAGATCTTGCAGTTCAGAAGAAAAACGGAGGTGTGTAATGAGAGCGATAAATTATAAAGCACTAAAGACAAGATACAAGATACAAGAAATAAGTATTAAGTCATTCATTTTAATGATTATAATGCTTATTACGGCTCCCGCATTGGCGCAGAAGGCAGATAGAAGCAAAGTACCACCTCTTGGTAAACCGAAGAAACTTAGTCTGCCGGCAATTCAATCTTTCGAGTTATCGAACGGATTGAATGTTGTTTTGATGGAAAAGCATTCGGTTCCGCTCGTGCATATGAATGTTATTGTTAAATCGGGAGTTGTGAATGATCCTGAAGGAAAATCAGGATTGGCAAGTATGACAGCCGATCTTCTTGATGAAGGCGCTGCGGGTAAATCATCACTTGAACTCGCAGACCAAATCAATTACCTCGGCGTAAGGATCTCAACATTTTCAAGATGGCATAAGATCGGATTGAACCTTCACTCACCTCTTTCAAAATTTGATGAAGCATTAAAGATTGCGGCAGACATATTACTCCACCCCGATTTTCTTCAGAAAGAACTTGACCGCATCAGAAAAGAGAAGCTGACATCTTTACTGCAATGGCACGATCAAGCCAACACAATTGCATCTGTTACCTTCCAGAAAATTCTCTTTGGTGAAAATCATCCTTACGGCAGACCGGCAATGGGTAATGAAGCATCAATAAAAAGTTTTTCTGTTGATGATCTGAAAAGTTTCCACAGAAAATATTTTAAAGCGAATAATGCTTATGTAATTGTTGTTGGCAATATTACAAAAGCTCAGCTCGTTCCAAAACTCGAATCTGTATTCGGTAAATGGGAAAGGGGCGATGTCCCGGTTGTTAAGTTGAAAGACGCTGAGCAGGTTAAGAAGCGCGTTATTTATCTTGTTGATAAGCCTGGCTCAGCGCAGTCAGTTATATCTATCGGAAGAATCGGAACGAAGAGAGTTACCGATGATTATTTTCCGATAACTGTTATGAACACAATTTTGGGAGGGTCATTCACATCGCGCTTGAACAATAATTTGCGTGAGCAGCACGGATATACTTACGGTGCAGGATCCTCTTTCGATATGCGCCATTATCCCGGACCGTTTGTTGCACGGTCATCGGTTCAAACTGAAGTTACAGACAAAGCTCTTGTAGAGTTTTTTAAGGAGCTTAACGGAATTACAAAACCCGTACCCGAAGAAGAACTGACAAGAGCGAAGAACTATGTTGCACTTGGGTATCCTGATAATTTTCAGACGGTTGCAGAGATTGCTGCAAACATCGAAGAGATGGCTGATTATAATCTGCCGGGCGATTATTTCAATAATTATATCGATAATGTTCTTAATGTAAACGCCGGCGATGTCTCTAAAGTATCTAAGAGATATATTGTGCCGGATAAAATGGCGGTAATAGTTGTTGGCGACAGAAGTAAAATTGAAGAAGGAATTAGGAAACTTAATATAGGCGAGATAAAGCATTATAAGATTGAGGAAGTACTGGGTAAGAAACCGCAGCTGTAGCTAGCAGCTTGATATTTGACTGTCATTCTGAACCGAATGAAGTGAGGTGGAGAATCTTTTCGTAGATTCTTCGTTGCTTCGCTCCTTGGAATGACAGAGTAAAAAGTGTACTGTCATTCTGAGCCGAACGAAGTGAGGTGAAGAATCTGCTTGTAGATTCTTCAGTCATACCGACTGTGTCGGTATTCCTTCAGAATGACAGAGTAGAAGGTGTACTGTCATTCTGAGCCGAACGAAGTGAGGCGAAGAATTTATCCGTAGTTTCTCAGTCGCTTCGCTCATCAGAATGACAATGTACAACTCAGCGTTCTATTACTCACCATAAACCGTAACAACAATCCTTCTCGCTCCGCCCTGGTTTCTGTGTTCACATAAATAGATTCCTTGCCAGGTACCAAGATTAAATACTCCATCCGTAACCGGAACAGTAATAGAGCTGCCAAGTATAGATGCTTTTATATGCGAGGTCATGTCATCTGCGCCTTCAAGTGTATGGTCGTAATATTTCATATCAGATTCCGGAACCGCACGATTGAAGAACTTTTCCATGTCGGAGCGGACAGTCGGATCAGCATTTTCATTTACTGTTAATGATGCCGATGTATGCTGTATGAAAACATGAGCAGTTCCTTTGCTTATTTTTTTAAGCTCCGGCAACTGCTGAAGTATTTCGTATGTGATTAAATGAAATCCCCTGTTCCGCGGTTTAAGAGTTATTTCCTTTTGAAGAATCATGTTTATTAGAATCCAATTTTTCTTACCGGTTTAGTTTCCTCAATCAACAGCTGTTTAATTGCTTCGAAAATTATGTTTATCTGTTTCTGCTGATCGGCAAATTTCTTTTTTGTTTTCCTCTCAAGTTCTTTTAGCTTTTGTGCAAGTATATCGTTACCGTAAAGAAATTTTCTAATCTCAACAAACGCTCTCATTATGGCAATATTAACCTGTATTGCACGTTGACTATTAAGAACCGAAGAGAGCATTGCTACACCATGTTCAGTAAACGCATAAGGCAAATACTTTGAGTGTCAGCCTCTCTTTATGGTCACAAATTGTGATCTTAATAAACGACTCTCTTCTTCTGTAAGTTGAAACATGAAATCATCCGGAAACCTTGCAACATTTCTTTTAACTGCCTGATTTAATATTCTGGTTTCAACCCCATACAATTCTGCCAGGTCTTTGTCTAAAAGAACCTTTTCATTTCTTATCAACAATATTCTTGATCTAATTAAATCAACCGGAATAATTGATTTGCCGGCGTTTTGTTTTAGTATCACTTTCATCCACCATCTTCGTTACTTACAAATTGCCAAACAAAACTATCATTATCAAGCGAGCATCTTAACAGTAATAAATCTTTTATTCATCATTGATTGTTCTTCTTGTTGAAATTCTTCAGCTCTTTGTGAATGATCTTCCACTTTCTCTTCTCTTCAATCTGAACAAAGATGTTCTGTTTCGATTCCAGATATTTTATTTCTTTAAGGAGTTTAGTATAATTTTCATAACGCTGTTTCGATATTTCCCCCTTGCTTAATGCCTGGAGAATCGCACAACCTGCCTCGTGAACATGCGTGCAGTCGCTATACTTACATTGTTCTGCAAACTCAGAAAATTCTGAGAATGTTTGTGAAAGACCGTAATTGGCATTCCATAAACCGAGTTCCCGCATTCCGGGCGTGTCGATTAAAATTCCGCCGGAAGGAAGAAGAACCATCTCTCTGCGTGTTGTAGTGTGCTTTCCTCTCGAATCCTGTTCGCGAACTTCATTAGTTGCAAATCGGTCGTACCCAACCAGCGCATTTATAAGAGTAGATTTCCCCACTCCAGACGAACCGATGAATACAACCGTTGATCCCGGCTCAATCAATTTTATTATTTCATCTAGACGATCACGTTTAATTGCACTTACCGAAAATAATTTATCAATTCCTGTCCTCTCTGTTACAAGCTTAACCTTTTCTTCTACATTGTTACATAGGTCGGTTTTATTTAAAACAACAACCGGCTTTACACCGCCCTGATATACAACCGATAGATACCTTTCGAGGCGGTTAATGTTAAAGTTATCATCAAGCGATTGAACAATAAAAGCCAGGTCAACATTCGCAGCTATTATCTGTTCGTCTGTTTTTCTATCGGCGCTTTTCCGGGATATCTTGGTTCTTCTAGGAAGTATCTGATGAATTACCGCTAGTTCATTATTATTAAAAAGAGTTATTACAACCCAGTCACCAACTTTAGGTAAATCACTCTGTCTTTCAGATTCGAACAGGTATTTGCCAGAAACCTCTCCGATAATTTCGCCGAATTGAGTCAGTACTAAATAATTGGTTTTGTTTTCAGCGGAGATCCTTCCGCACTTATATGTGATGTAATCGAAATTCTTAAATGACTTATTAAAGAATTCATTCCATCCCAATGAATTCAGATTTATCACTGTATCCTCTCTGTTTAAAATTCGTTATGTTTTTTAAAAATGTTTCAGCGTTTTTGGGAACACACTTATCCCGCGGAGAGATTCTCTAAAGGATAAGCGGCTATGCAATGAGAGCAGCTTTTGTGATATGTTGTAAGATGGTATTAATAAGTCATTAAAAATTACATGGGTAAATCTATAAAAAATTTCATTAACTGAGAGCAAGGAAAGTGAAACACCAGTTAATTTTTCTTCAGTTTGTTCTTCCAAAAATTTTCTGCAAATTGAGAATGATTTTTCAACAATATATAAGCGGGGAAAGATGGAAGCAATTGAGTGGACTGTTCAGTTAAGACTTGCAGTTGCACTTGCGCTTGGTTTTCTTGTAGGTTTAGAGCGTGAATCTTCGCAAAGCAAGCACAAGAAAGTTTTATTCGGCGGAATACGGACATATCCAATAATAAGTTTATTCGGATTTGGATGCGCGTGGCTTTTTACAATGGGAGAGAAATCGATTTTACCAATCGGTTTAATTGCGCTTGCCGCCCTTACGGCAATTTCATATTTCTCTAAATTTCAGTATGATCAGCCCGGTGTTACAACCGAGCTTTCTGCTCTTCTTACTTTCATAGTTGGCGCACTCGCAATGCTTGTTGATATCTGGGCTTCTATGTCCCTCGGAATTATTAATACGATGCTTCTTTCAGAAAAAGCTCGTCTGGAAGATTTTGTAGAAAAACTTGACCGCGTTGAATTCCTGGCTGTTCTAAAATTTTTACTTGTAACACTAATTATACTTCCCGTCCTTCCAAATCAAGAGTATACGCAGTTTAAGGTTAATCCCTCTAAGGTATGGCAGATTGTTATACTCGTTTCAACAATTGGATTTGTGGGATATATTTTATCAAAACGGCTTGGTGAGAAAATCGGATTCTGGTTATCGGGATTGGTAAGCGGAATTGTATCTAGTACGGCAGTATCAATTGCATATGGAAGAATGGTACAGCAGAATAATCAGATTGCTAAAAATGCACTTCAGGGAGTTCTGGTAGCATCAAGCGTAATGTATCTGCGTCTGCTGGTTCTTATCTATATTATCAATCAATCTATTGTTTCTTCTCTGTGGTGGCAGATGATATTGTTGAGCATATCGGGATTTGCTATATCGTTAATTAATTTTCCGACAAAGAAATATAAAGTTTCCAAGCTGGATGAATCCCAAAAACTACAAAATCCGTTCGAGATTAGACCAGCATTTATATTTGCAGTTCTGTTTATTACATTATCTTTTATTACCGGACTTGTAAAAGAATATTTTGGTCATTCTGGAATATTGTTCTTATCTGTTCTGGTGGGCGTAACAGATATAAGTCCTTTCGTTTTATCTCTTGTTAATTCGTCGGGATTTGCATCCGGAGTAATTGCTTCTGCCATTTTGATTTCTATTATGAGCAACACAATAATGAAGGGTGCATATTTCGGATATCTTGCGGTTAATGTTAGAAAAGAAACTTATATAAGGTTTGGAATTTTTGCCTTAGTTCATGTTCCTGTACTTGTCATAACATTTTTGATCTGATAAAAATTAAAAGGGAAGTACCTTCATCAGCTTAAGCGCCATAATTAATATAGTAATTGAAAGTATTGTTTTAATAAACTTATCTCCTTTTTTGATTGAGAGCTTTGTCCCCCACCATCCGCCAAGTGCGTTTCCAAGCCCAAGACTTACTCCCCAAAACCAGTTTACATTTCCTGAAATAATAAATATTAGAAGCGCCGGAATCGTTAGTATAAATACAACAAAGACTTTGTGCATGTTCACATAGATCAGAGTAAAGTGCATCATCTTATGTAAGATTGCCATCAAAACAAAACCGATTCCAACCTGAATGAATCCGCCGTAGAAACCAACAGCAACAAAAGTTAGAAATAAAGGGATTGTGATTTTCTTGTTTCCGGTATCATCTGTGCTTTTCGATTTTGCTGACGGAAAGATTATCGTTAACGTAATCGCTATCATTATTATTCCAAGTATCGTATTGAATAATTGATCACTTATCCGTACAGCAATAAGAGCTCCGAGGACTGTTCCGGGCAGCGTAATAAGAGAAATTTTTAAGCTCAGATTAAATTGTTCATATTGCGCTTTTTTGAAAGCATAAATAGAACTAACATTCTGCATTAGAATAGCAATTCTGTTTGTGCCGTTAGCTGTTGCAGAATCCAAACCAAGAAATATTAAAGCCGGAAGAGTAAGTGATGAACCTCCACCAGCATTTACATTAACTACAGCGGCTATTATTCCTATTATAAATAAAAGCAGTGAAGAAAGAAGCTCGTTCAATTAATAAACCTGGAATTTTGATTGGCAATCTATAATAAATTATAGAAAAATGACGGCATAGAGTATAATTCTATGCCGCCATAATTTTATTTATGAGGGGTCCATTTAGCAACAGAATTGTAAATTGGTTTTAGAGTTTTAAGATAATCGTAAATTGCGCCAAGGTCTTCGCGACTCATCCCCGCATACATAGTCCACGGCATTACTGTATTATAATCGTTCCTGTTAACATTAGGAATTTGGTTACTGTCAGGGTCCATCACTTTAAATCTTGCGATGAACTGTTCTTTCGTCCAGCTGCTTATTCCGGTATTTTTATCAGGAGTAATATTTGCGCTTCGGACCACACCGCCAGGGAAACTGAATTCAGCTCCGCCGGCAAATCCTTTTCCCATTACATATTCCCCTTTTACCGATTGTGTGTGGCAATCAAAACAACCGGCTATGTTAGTAATATATTCTCCATACTTAGCAGAATTATTTTTGTCAGGCTCGGTTGATGGATGAAATGATTGCGGCGGAATTGTCTTTACTATAAAGTTAAGAGGAAAATTTAAGCTTCCTTCCTTCACTTTGTTTTCTATTGGCTTAATTGAACGAAGATATGCAACTATGGAATATAGATCCTCTTTTGTCATCTTGTTATAATTTAAGTACGGCATTAAAGGAAAGAATGCGCCGCCATCTTTATTAACACCGCAAGTAATTGCTCTCATTATTTCTCCGTCGCTCCAATTACCAATGGAAGCAGGAGTTATATTTTTTGCGTAGAGAGTTCCCGGAAATCCGATCTCTTCACCAAACCTATCACCTCCCATTCCCCAGGTTTCTATTTTAGGCGGACCGGAAAATTTAGACCAGTCGCGAGTAGAATGACAATCCATACAAACGGCAACATGTTTTGCCAGATATTCCCCGCGTTCAATTCTTGCCGGTGTAATTTCAACATTTTCATTGGGCGGCGGATCTACTTTGGGATATGATGAATTAAAATAGATTAAGAAGGCAATCGCTAATACTGTAATTCCACAAAATATATATGCAAGTATTTTGAATATTTTTTTCAATTGATTAACCTTTCATTAAAATGGTGTTACAAATTAATTAATCAAGGATACAAAATCCTTCAAAAAATCTACGAGTTAAAATGCTTATAAATATTTAAAGGTTGTCTGCAATAAAAATTATTTTTCGTTACGATGTTTATGAAGTTCGTATGAAATATAGAGATTCTGAAAAAAGACATAAAAGACAGGACCAATAGCAGAAACCGGATTCATATAAGAAAGCGAAAGCCATATTGTAAACGCGTTGTTCTTCTGACCAAGTGATTGGCTTGCTTCGTGACTAAATTCTTTTCCGCCAATAATCCAGCCAAGTCCAAAAAAGAAAAGGCACAAAAAAGCCGAAGCCACTGCAATTAGAAATATTATGTTCAGGTTATTGTAGAATTCAGCACGGATATAATTAGAGGCATCAGAAGTAGCAATGTAAATGTTTGTTATTAAGAAATAGAAAGGAACATCCTTCCAGTTTACAAACCGTATCCAGATTTTTTTCGAAATGATTTTTAAGAATTGTGCTAAGGCAAGCGGAACCGAAAAGGTAATTAATATAGGGTAAAGAACGTCTGAAATCGAAATATCCGAATGATTCTGCATAACAAAAGGAAGCATAAAAGGAATAAGCAACGCAATTACTAAATTATTAAGAAGAAGAGAAAATGCAACGAACTCAACTTTTTTTCTTTTCAGACTTGTAATAACAGGAGCAGCTATTGCTGTGGGTGCAATGGCTGTAATAAAAACGGTTTGTGCCAGCTCTATGCTGAACAGTTTTAATAAAAGAAAAAATAGTAATGCGGTAATTATTATTGTAGATAAAATTACAAAGTGTTTTTTGGTTATTATGTCGCGGTCAATTTTTACATCAAGAAATGAAAAGAAGAGCATTGCCATAAGAAAATACCGGATCAAAAAAGTGTATTCATGTCCATAAGGTAATAGAATACCCGCTGCAATAGTTAGGAGTAATAGGATCGTCTTCATTAATTCAGAAAATTATTAGGCAAACATAATCAATGACACCATTAGAGTGAAATTATAATACAATAGCAGATCAATAAATTGCGAAGCAGTGATGTAGGTACCGGGCAAAACTATTTTATCAACTTTTTTGCCGCAAAGCCAGCACCAAAATTTCCGATAAAGATTTTATTTCCTTTTCAAATTATTGTTATGATCTTTTAATAAACTAATCCAATTTTTAATAACATCATAATATTTTTCCGAAAAGCTATAAATGCCGGATCTGTTTTGTTCTGCAATTTCATTCAGACAGCCGGTATTTGATGGACACATATTATGATCAACACCGTTAATTAATTCTATTCTATAAAAATTATTTCCCGCTTTTTGCAATGCGTTATTATAAGCATCAATTGCCTGAAAGGGATTAATCTGTGTGTCTTTATCACCATAAACCATAAAAATGGGAATGGTGAGTTTTTCTATGACAGTTATTGGATTGAAGTGTAACTCATCCTTCTTATCAATAACTCTGGGCCACCAATTCTTTGCTTGCACAGCAAACGTTGAATCGTAATTAAGTGAACGAACTATCATCGGATTATTTTCGAAGTACTCTATTGCCTTATTAAATTCATCTTTACTATCTGTCAATCTGAGTAGAGAAAACATTTTAATATTCTTTGCCGCACGTGTGCTATCAATTCCTTCGCAAAGCATTTGTTTTTCTAAAAGATAATTCCATTGGTCAATTGAATTTTCTCCCGGGCACGAAGAACCCATTATAAATTTTATATCGGAAGTTTTTGATGCGGCAAGAGGCATTATATATCCTGCCTGACTGCTTCCGAATAGTCCGATGAAATTTGCATCGATTTTCGGATGAAGTTTCAACACGTTAATTGCATCCACAAAAATTTGAGAGAGCTGGTCGAAAAGTTTTTCATCGCTCAGTTCCCCTTTCGAATCGCCCGAGCCGGGTTTGTCAATACGGAAGTATGCTACACCAGCAGCAAGGAAGCAATTGATAAGTCTAATTGTCTGCTTACTTTTAACTGTCCTGAAACTCGGACCGCTCCCGGAAACCCAAATTACAAGAGGGAAATTTTGATTTGACGTTGACTGAGGAAGATATAAGTTTCCTACAATTTCAAATTCTCCCGAAGAAAATCTTATCTCTTCAATTGACGAAACCGCCAATGTAATATCATCCGCCAAACCGGCGGAAAAATGGTTTTGTACAAAAAAGAAAATAAGTATAGCGCTAATAAAGTATTTCATTATTGATCTCAAAATTTTTTATTGATAATAGTAATCCGTCCAGAAATTATTTGCAAAAAATTTATTGAAGATAAATTTTGTTGATGCTCTATTGATCACCAGTCTTTAATAGCAAGTCGAAGCGTAAAACAAAAGAAGTAGAATGTTCCAAGCGGAATTAACTGGAAAGCGGGTTTATATGATAATCCAAAATTGAAAAAGTAGATAGCAATAACCGGAATCAATACTATTATTATGAAATATATAATCCAGCCGTATCTTCGTTCTTCGAAAAGAACCTTGAGCATGAATGGAGTGAATAGTATTGCCGCCAATATCATAATAAGCAATGTAAAATTCCAAAACCAGGTTAGCAGTATAAGCAAACCTGTTGATAACTCGTAATCGAGCCATTGCTGAAGACGCATTATGTTATAGTTGTTTCGAACCTCAGTTTTCAATAGCGATTATCCGCGTTTAAAGAAGAAATAATCTCAAAAGTAAAACTAATAAATAACAGCACAAAGATTTATCTAATCAAACGGATAAAAACTGGTTGTCTTGTGTTCTAGAAAGTATGTTAAGAGAACAACCGGGTTTTTATGAAACATCATTGCTTATGATTTCTATCTAAATCTGGTAGTTGAACCCAACATTAAAAAGTGAATAGGTTCCTCTCTTTGTAAAAAGACCATTGTAATTTTTGTTTAAGTATGTATTCAATTTATAATAAAAAACAAGACTCAAACCACTACTCATTGGATGAACAATTCCCGCGCCAAAGCCAATTCCAAAGAGGTTTTCAAAATTTGTTTTTCGTGTTCCATAATCGGGATAAAACCCGAATTGGTTTGCCGAGATTTGCGCTCTAAAATAATTATAGGAATGATAAGTTAAATAAAGGTATCCAACTTCGGCTTCCAGAAAAGGTTTGAACCAGCTTGTTTGCTCAAAATATTTTCGCACACCGGTAAATACTGAAACAAGTTCATGCGAGTCTTCTACGGGACATTTATAATAAATTTGGTTGTACTTGATTGTGATATTATATAGATCCCATGCGGCATATCCAAAATACCCATACAGTTCTAAATTTTCTTCTACCTTATGATTGTACTGAACAGACGAGTTTAACCCCAGAGACGACATTCTTTTAGAAATAAATCCGCCATTAATCTGTATTGAGCTGCTGTTTTGTGAAAACAGAACCTGGGAGAATAAGAATACAATTAAGAATAATAAACGATTCATTTTAACTCCATATTGTTGAAAATGTTCTGTATCAGTTTTTCATTTATCCCCGGTATATTTTCACGTAATATTTTATTCGTTGATTTTATGGAAAATATTTTTTAAGAGTATTTTTCAGATTACTTCCTCTAAGATTCATTTCGGTTTCTAAAATTTTGCCTTCCTCACTTATGAGTAACGGTTTTGGTATTCCGATTACCTCAAATTTATCAGCAATTTTTCTGCCTTCAGCATTGCCAACAAAGCTGCTTAACCACGGCATTTTCCAGTTATTGTTTCTGAATTTAATTACATCTTTTGCTTCCATATCTAAAGAAAGACTAAGTATTTCAAATCCTTTGTCTTTGAAATTTTTGTAAGCACTATGAAGATTTTCCATTTCGTCAACACATGGACCGCACCAGGTAGCCCAGAAATCAATTAAATAAATTTTACCAAGCATACTTTTCTTGGAATATTTTATTTCATTATTATCTATTGAAGTTACTTCGAAATCTGGAATTTCTTCACCGATTTGAATTTTAGATTCAACAGGATATTTTTTTATCATATCCAGTGCTTCTTTCAAATCCGGGTAGTCGTTTTTAATCATGGCGTGCAGATTCTTTAGTTTTTCTGTATTATTTGCAGCCTTAGCATTTGCCAGCTTGCTTTGATATATAGAAAACCGAACATATTTGCTTTTGGAATTATTGAAAAAATCTTCCTGTATTTTATCCCATTTATGACGCGGAAAAAGTGTAAAATAAGAATTAAAAGCGGTGGGTGTTAAATCCCAGGCAATATTATCAACCGGCACAGAACTGAAAAATTTTTCTGCTTTTTCATAATCATAATCTTTTGTGCGATAATGCACGAATGAAACATAAATAAGTTTTAAATAATTCTTAGCATCTTCGTTCTCTTCAGATTCAATTTTTTCTAAAAGATTAGTCAAATAATTTCCGGCATCGTACTGAAACGACTCAAAATTATTTCTATTTTCATTTGCATGTTCCATCAGTTTTTTAGAAGCATCCATTATTTGCTTGCTGGATTCTACACTGTATTGATAAAATTTTTCTTCGAACTCAGCATTTACAAAATTTATGTTATGTTGTTTATCGCTTCTAAATAACTTGGTTGGATCGAATATTATTTTCGCTGCTCCGTTCAGTACTTTCATGATCGAATAATAATCACCTGTGGAATCCGGTTCGAACCGAATGGACTCGGGTGCGTTTATGGTTCTATTGTTTTCTTCAATTTTACAAAGCTGGTATTTAATTTCTTTTAGGTCTGTTTTTGTTTCCCAAACAAATGTACCGTTATCAAGCTTTGTCATTCTCTCCGGGGAATAAATATTAAACCCGTTGAAACTACCTGCAACACTTACATCATCAAAAGTATTTTTGTATTTGTAAGTTGATAATTGTATGTCAATTGTAATTTCCTTCTCTTTATTGTTAATAACAGGAATTTGAATTGCGCTGTGGCTTGGAATACTAAATAGGAGGTAAGAAACTCCCGGCTTTTTAATTGATATAAAATAGTTTCCTTTTTTATCGGTGCTAACAAAATTTTTCCCTTTGGTCCCCGGTATTTCAATTATTCCAACCAATGCGTCTTCTGAGGGTCTGCCGTTTACGTCTAACAGCTTCCCTTTAACTTTTGTTGTTTGAGCAGGTAAATTTCCGATTAATGAAAGCGCCAGGATTGTTTGGTAAATAATTTTGCAGAACAGATTAGTTTTCATTTTTCCCTCTACGGATATTTAATAAACAATAATTTTGTTTTGTATGATGACTCATAAACTTTTTAGACGGCAATCTGAACAAAGAATAAAGCTGTAAGAATTAAACCAAATGTTCAACTCCTAATTCGTAGAAGGGCATAAGGAACTTAAGATTCGAATTTGAAATTAGCAAGTGTAAAAACAGTTGTGTAAAAAAATTTATACAATTTGTTGCTAATGATTTCTAAAAAATTCAGAAATGATAAGAGGTATTTTGCAGAGGTTACAATCAGTTACATTAGTTAAATCTGTGTGCCATTTACTCTCCTAATAGCACACAGATCGAACAGATCAAACTGATAAAAGCTGATTAAAAAAAATCAGTTCCAATCTGTTTTATCTGTTAAATCTGTGTGCCATTTACTCTCTTGATAGCACACAGATCGAACTGTTAACCTTGATAACCATGAAAGTCATGAGGAAATAAATAACAATTATTGACTTCAAGGTTTAGGTTTGACTTTCCCGCTAAATTGGGATCGAAATGACAAGCGTTATTTTTCAGTTGTCTAAGCTATCAATCTTATTAGATAACCATCATCCATACAAATTTTGCAAGTATAATAATATCCTTAGAGTGAATTTTATTTTCTGTAGAAATAAGCTGATTAATTACAACATAAAAATCGCTTCCGATTTTCGGTTTCCAGTTGAACCGATAATTCATGTTCAATTCATTCTGCTCGTTGTTCCACTGGGCAAATAAGGAAGAATTTACGCGTTTTGAAAAAGTATAAGCAATTCTTCCGCCAATTTCGCTGGTCTTAAGAGTATTATTATTTATTGTGATATAGTTGTAAGTAAAATCCCCGCCAACGGTTAAGTTTTTATTTACAGTAAATGTTACTCTGCCTTCCAGCTCGGATCTATTCCCGCTATAATATCCGCCAGTTATAAAATTTGCTTCACCGTAAATGTTTCTCATAGGTGAAGAATCGAACCCGATTCCGTAAGTAGTATACCAGTAGCTTCCAGCATTGATTGTAGTATTATCAAATATTTCGAAATCTCTATCCGGTCTATCGAACACGCGATGCACTCCAATTCCGATTTCATCACCTGAATCGAACTCAATTCCAATAGGGGATACGGCAAAGGCAGCTGATTGTAAAATACCATTTCCGCTGAAGATCATAGAGCTTTCTATTGCTTCGAACTGCAGCTTTTTTATTCCGCCTCTGTTAATTCTGGGCGAGATATCAAGATTATAAACGAGCTGCTGAAAACCGCGCCGCGATATAAAACCAATTTCGGGATCAAAGTTGGATTGAATAAACCGGTATCCTAAATATGAGTCAATTAAGTCGTTCGGATAATCGATATAAAAATTTCCTGCCCAGGAATTTTTTCCACTATTCTGAAGATCAGATTTAGCAGCAGAAGCGTGAACAATCAGATTTTTATCGCCTAGAAAATCATTAAAAGAAAAATGAATATCTCCGCCGAAAGAACTTGTATTACTTTCACCCGATAATTTGTTTGTTATCATAAAGCCAGCATAAGAAGAATTAAGCAGGTCATATTTTGTTCTGAATGTTCCGTAATTTGTAGTTGGCTCGCTTCCCTTTTCGGCTGTCTGCATATTGATAAATCCTAATTCAAAATCTCCAACTCTGCCTACTAATTTAACGCCGCCGATTATTGGAATTTCTTGATTTCGGCTAATACCGATTCTTCTGCTGTAGAAGAGATTGTTGTTTCCACCCAGACTGAAATCAAAAGTTTTTCTTCCTTCAAGAAAAAATTCACGCTTCTCCGGAAAGAACAAGGGAAAACGTGTTAAATTAATTCGCGCTCTATCAGATTCCACTTGAGCAAAATCTGTATTAAATGTAGCGTCTAAAGAAAGCGTTTCTGTAATTCCGTATTTTACATCGAGTCCGGGCTCTGCAAGATATTTTTTACTTCCATTTACGAACTGACTTCCAAGTGAAATGTAAGGCATTAGATAAACAGGGTTTCCGCGTTTAATATTTTCCAATCCTGTAAGATCGCCGGCTTCAGCCATTTTAAGAAAGCCGAGGTTTTTGCCAATCGAAGTCCAAAGGAGATCTTCATTTTTTCTTCTTATCACTCTAAGAATATTAAAACCCCATGTTTGAATTTGTTTGTCGTGGAATTTAAAAGTTGAAAACGGAAATCGAAACTCGGCACTCCACCCATTTTCCAATATAGCACATTCAACTTCCCAGATACCATGCCAATCTTCATTGAAACCGCTCATTTCAAAACCGGTTAACAAAGCATCGTTCTGTGCTCCAAGAGGATTAGTTCCAAACCAATATGCAGATCGGTCATCGTTGAATGTGTCAAATATTATTTTGATATTATCGTCGGCGCTTATAAATCCATCCCATTTCATTTCGCGAGCAATTATTTTTTCCGGTTCGTCATCATAACACATAACGCCAATGTAGAGATTATTATCATCATAAATAATTTTAAATTCGGTTTTAAATGAAGGTGTATTGCCGGGAACGGGCTCCTGCTGAAGAAAATCGGTGATACTTATTCCTTTGTTCCATGCTTCATCGTTTAACAAACCATCAATTAGAGGCGATTCACTTACTTTAACGGCGTTTACTTTTTTTGATTGAGCGTTTAATAAACCAGGAATTACCAAAAGAAGAATTGAAAATAAGGTTAGATACTGATGTTTAAGAGAATTCATAATAGTCCGTACAAAATAATTTTTGCACGAAACATATGAAACCATCTTAGATTATAAAAGTATTTTCTTACTTTGCTGATGTTACGCATGCGTTCAAAATGCTTTAGCCACAAAATCACTGAAATCATTTGTGAAAATTCGTGTTATTAGTGGCAAAAAATTCACCCCTTGCGTAACATCA